>CAZACE010000398.1:0-2074 GCA_964483255.1 uncultured Oscillospiraceae bacterium | reverse complement strand
TGCAGCCGATTCTGGAGGCGGCGTTCAACCTTGTCACGCCCTCCAAACTCATCGAGCTTTCCAATCCGAATCAGCCGCTGCTGCGCCGCCTGATGATCGAAACCCCTGGCACCTATCATCATTCCATGGTCGTGGCGAACCTAGCCGAAGCGGCCGCCGAGGCCATCGGCGCGGATGCGGTGCTCACCCGCGTGGGCGCGTATTATCACGATATCGGTAAGCTTGTGCGCCCGCTGTATTTCAAGGAAAATCAGATCGGCGAGAATCCGCACGACAAGACTGACCCGCGCGTCTCCACAGCGATTCTCACCGAGCATACCCGTGACGGCGTGGAGCTGGCAAAGAAGCACCACCTGCCGGAGCAGATCATTGATATGATCCGCCAGCACCACGGCGACACCGCCGCGATGTATTTCTATGCCAAAACGGTCAAGCAGATGGGCGAAGAGAACGTCGATATCGACGATTTCCGCTATGACGGCCCGAAGCCGCAGACCGCCGAAGCGGCCATCCTGATGCTTTCTGATACGGTGGAGGCCGCAGTGCGCTCCATTCAGGAGCCGACGCAGGAGAAGATCTCTGCGATGATCACCAAGCTCGTTCGCGGCAAGATGGAGGATGGTCAGCTGGACGAATGTACGCTGACATTCCGCGATATCGGAAAGATCTGCAAGGCGTATGAGACTGTGCTCAAGGGCGTGTTCCATGAGCGCATCGAGTATCCCTCCGTCGATCTGAACAGGCCCAAGCGCCCGCGGGGTCACCGCAGCGGCAGAAAGCCTGCCGAGCATAAGCCGGAGCAGAAAGCCGAGCAGCCTAAGCAGGAACAGAAGCCTGTTCAGCCCAAGGGAGAGCAGCAAAAACCTGTCCAGCCCAAAGCTGAGCAGCCTAAGACGCAGCAGAGAAACAATCCGCCCAAGGACGAACAGCCCAGAACTGAGCATCCCAAGCCGCAGCAAAAGCCCGTCCAGCCCAAGCAGCCTGCAAAGCCCGCTGCCAGGCCGGAAGCCAAGCCGGAAGCTAAGCCCGAAGTGAAAATGGCGGATAAGGCGCAGCCTAGGGTCGAGACAAAAACCGAAGCCAGGCCGCAGGAAAAACACGAGCACAAAGCGGTCGATCAGGAGGCCAAGAAATGATCCTGGAAATTGAAGATGAGCTGAATCTGCTTGGCAGTGAGGCCGTTGCGCTGATGCAGCGCTGCGCGGATAGCGCGAAGGCTGCCGAGGGCGTCGGCGTTCCGCTGGGCGTGTTCGTGCGTATTGTGAATGATGATGAGATTCAGGTGATCAATCGCGAGCAGCGCGGCAAGGATATGTCCACGGATGTGCTTTCCTTCCCGACGGTGAATTATCCGCAGGGGAAAACTGCCGGAAGCTGCGAGAAGCTTCTCAGGCGCGAATATGATCCGGAGATGGGCGCGTGCCTGCTGGGCGATATCATCATCTCCATGGATCATGTGCGCGCGCAGGCGGCGGAATACGGCCACAGCGAGCAGCGCGAAACGGGCTATCTGCTCACGCACGGCCTGTTCCATCTGATGGGCTATGATCATATGACCGATACCGACAAGCCGGTGATGCGCGCGATGGAAGAAAAAGCGCTTGCAGCCATTGGCCTTACGAGGGAGGAAGATGCTGTGACGGACGAAAAGCTGCTGGAGATGGCGGTTGGAATGCTGGAACGTTCTTACGTGCCGTATTCCCATTATCCCGTCGGTGCGGCGCTGCTTGCCAAAGACGGACGCATCTTCACCGGCTGCAACGTGGAAAACGCCGCTTACGGCAATACCATGTGCGCTGAGCGTACGGCGCTGTTCAAGGCCGTCAGCGAAGGGGCGAGGGAGTTCGCGGCGATTGCCATCGCCGCAAAAAACTCTGCGCCGTTCCCGTGCGGGGCGTGCCGTCAGAGCCTGTATGAGTTTGCGCCGGATATGCGCGTGATGGTCACCTGGGACGGCAACGTCCGCAAGACTACGCTGCGTGCGCTTCTGCCTGAGGGCTTCGGACCTTCTTCTCTTGGGAAGTAAATAAACCTTCCCCCTATGGGGAAGGTGGATCGCCGTAGGCGAGACGGA
>CAZACE010000397.1:0-2076 GCA_964483255.1 uncultured Oscillospiraceae bacterium | reverse complement strand
GTCTGCCCCTGCGCACGACGGACGAGGTGCGCCGTTTTGTGGGCAATGGCGTGCATAAGCTCATTGAGCGTGCCATGCCGGAACTGGGCGAGGGGCATCCGCAGTTTCAGGCTGTGCTTGACAGCTTTGTCGCGCATTACGGCGCGCACAGCAAGGATCACACCGCGCCCTACGAGGGGATTGTAGGTGTCCTCGATACCCTGGCTGCGCAGGGCGTGAAGCTGGCGATCGTCTCCAACAAGATCGATTTTGCTGTCAAGGCGCTCAGCCGCGATTACTTTGGCGAGCGCATGCTCAGCTCTGTGGGCGATGATCCTTCCAGAAGGAAAAAGCCCGCGCCGGACAGCGTTCTGGAGGCCATGCGCCAGATGGGCGTGACGGCGCAGGAGTCCGTCTATGTCGGCGATTCCGACGTGGATGTGATCACAGCGCGCAACGCGGGCATCCCCTGCATTGCGGTGACCTGGGGTTTTCGAAGCGAGGAGAGCCTGGTTGAAGCCGGCGCGCGCTATGTGGCCCGCAGGCCGGAGGAGATTCTCGCCATCGTGCAGCAGCTTGAAGAAGAATAAAGGATATTTTGCCGGGCGTGTGTTTTCGCGCCTGGTTTTTTTGTTTTCAAAAGATTGTCAAAAAAGAGAAAGCATATGCGAAAACGCAGGAGAAAGGTCGAAATGCGGAGAAATAAATATAGATATAGATTGTGCTTTATCCAATGGAACGCTTCTTTCTCTGTATATGGGAATGACCAAAGCCTGTATGGGGCAATGAAATACGAAAGTAGGGCTGAATATGAGTACAATTGCTTATCAGTGTCCTTGCTGCGGCGCTCCTCTTGCGTATAGCGCGCAAAGCGGTAAGCTGGAGTGTAAAGCCTGCGGAAACAGCTATGAGCTGGATGCGCTGGAGGCGATGAACGCGTCCAGTGAGCACGGCGGCATTCAGTTTGATATGCCGAATGAAACCTTTGATGCACAGGAAGCCGCGCAGATGCGCGCATATATCTGCCAGGCTTGCGGCGCAGAGCTGATGACGGAGGAGACCACGACGGCCACGGAGTGCCCCTATTGCGGCAGCCCGACCATTCTGCCCGAGCGAATCGAAGGCGGTGTGAAGCCGGAAAAGGTGATTCCCTTCGCCGTTGACAAGGAGCAGGCGCAGCAGCTGTTTGAGGACTACTTCAAGGGCAAGAAGCTGCTGCCCAATGTTTTCCTCAATAGCCGAAATCGCATTGCCGAAATGCAGAAGCTCTATGTGCCTTACTGGCTGTTTGACTGCCGGGCGGGCGGCAGCGTTGCCTATAATGCGCAGAAAGAGCATACCCGCCGCGAAGGCGATTGGGAAGTGACGTATACGGAGCATTATCTCGTCAGCCGGTCGGGCATGATGGATTTTGCGCATATTCCGGTGGATGGCAGCGCAAAGCTGGATAACAAGATTACCGAATCGCTTGAGCCGTATGACATGAGCGCTGCGGTAGAATTTGCGCCGGCTGTGCTTGCCGGCGCGCTGGCCGATCACGCGGACGTAGAGAGCGCCGACTGCGAGGAGCGCGCCCGTGAGCGCGTGGAAGACAGCATGGAGCAGGCGCTGCGCAATACCGTCAGCGGCTATACCTCCGTAACGCCCCACACAAAGAATTTCCATACGGAAAACGGCAGGGTAACCCCGGTGCTCATGCCCGTATGGCTGATCACCACGGAAAAGGAAGGCAGCACCTATACCTTTGCTATCAATGGCCAGACGGGCAAGCTCACTTGCGATGTGCCTGCGGATACGAAGAAATCGCTGCTTTGGGGCGGCGGCGTATTTGCCGGTGTGTTTGCGCTGGTCTGTGCCATTTCGTATCTGGCGGGCATGCCGATGGATAGCATGCTGATTATCGCGGTGATCGCAGCGGTAATTGCGACCGTCATTACTGTCGGCGTGCTCATGGGTCAGCTCAAGCAGGCTGTCAGCGCACAGGGTGCGGGCGATTATATCGTGAAGAACTCGTTTGAACTGCATTCCAGCAGGGATCATTACCTGCATACCACGCAGACCAGGCGCAAGATCGAGCGAAAGCAGGAAGGCGGCCAG
>CAZACE010000396.1:0-2089 GCA_964483255.1 uncultured Oscillospiraceae bacterium | reverse complement strand
TATTCCACCTACAACTCTCTGCTGGAAGGCGGATGGCGCATGGCTGAGATCGACGATATGGACATGCTGGGGTTCCTTCGCATCCGCGCATGGAAAGCGGGCAATGAAAAGAAAAAGAAAGAACCTCGCCGAGCGTATATCGACGAGGTTTGGGGAAACTTGAAGCCTTCAGCTTGATCAGATAGCCCAGATAGGAACGATGTAGCTTTCGCTGTCAATGGCGGACAGTCCGTCTTTCATACAGAGGATCGCTCCCTTTCCGCGAGGTACAGAGCCTTTGTCAAGCAACTTGAAGGGACGGGTCAGTTGTGTGCCGGGGTTGGAGGTTTTCTTGATCTCCATGGGATGAAGCTGGCCATCCGACTCAATGACGATGTCGATCTCCTTTGCGTCGTTGTCTCGGTAGTAGTAGAGATTTGGCTGCTCACCAGCGTTGAAGTAGGTTTTCATGATCTCGGCTACGGTGTAGTTTTCGAGAATCGCGCCGTTGATCGCGCCAGCCTCCAGTGTTTCAGGACTGGACCATCTCGTCAGATAAGCAACCAATCCTGTGTCGTAGAAATAGAGCTTAGGCTTGCTGACGGTGCGTTTGAGCAGATTGTTGGAGTAGGGATGCAGATAGAAGATAATGTCGGACTTCTCCAACAGTCCCAGCCATTCCTGCACCTTTTCAGAGCGCATACCGTCCATATCATTGCCGATGTCAGCGTAGTTGACCATCTGACCTGCGCGGCAGGCAACGGCAGTGATAAAACGCAGGAATTCTACCGCCTCAATAGCGCCGTCCAGTTCGCGGATGTCGCGCTCAATGTAGGTCTGCAAGTAGCTGGAGTAGAACAGATTGCGGTTCGATACGCGCCCACTTGCCATGGCGGGCATGGAGCCTTTGAAAATTCTCTCAAACATGGCAGGAGTATCGGCAGAAGCGTGAGATGCTACTCTCGCCTGCAGATCATCCAGCTGGAGAGAGAAAGGCTTGTTCTCACCATTGCCGTAAAGTTCATTTTGCGACATGGTGGACATATGCAGAATGCATGTTCTGCCCGCCAGCGATTCACCCGCCAGCTTCATCAACTTGAATGCCTGAGAACCGGTCATCCAGAAATCGCCAGGGCGCTTGTCACGGTCTGCATGAATCTTGATATAAGTGAACAGTTGCGGCGCATACTGCACTTCGTCAATCAGGATTGGCGGCTTATGCATCTGAAAGAACATCTCAGGATCGTTTTGAGCCAAAGCGCGCTCATTCAGATCATCCAGCGTCACATAGCATCGGTTCGTGCCTTCCATCAGTTTCTGAAGCATGGTTGTTTTGCCAACCTGACGGGGACCGGTCACGATGATTGCTGGATACTCCTTGCTGGCTTCGACGATGACTTTTTCAAGGTCACGTTTGATATAACCCATATTGTCACATCCTTTCGGGCGTTTTACGCTACGATTGTATTATAACCGAATATGCGCCGACAGTCAACATAAAATCGGCTATTTTACGATGAGTGCGGAAACTAACCGATTTTTTAGAACGCACATGCTGCGTTCTTTTTCTTTACCCTCAAAGGCAGGTGAAACCCCATGAGCGAAACGCTCCGCGACCTTGTGGTGTCGCTGTCCCTGCAGTCGGACAACTTCACCCGAAATATCAAATCCGTCAATAAGCAGATCCAAGAAGCGGAGTCGTACTTCCGCCTTGCGTCTGCCGGTGTAGAAAACTTTGAAAGCACAGCCTCCGGGCTTGCGACGCATCTGAGCACGCTGGAAAGAAAGCTGACGCTGCAGAAAACGGCGGTCACTCAGTATCAGGGCGCCCTGGATGCGGCAAATACCAAGCTGGAGGAGTGCTATGACCGTCAGCTTCAGTATGCCCAGCGTCTGGAGGACGCAAAGAAAGCACAGCAGGCTCTGAAGGAACAGGTCAAGCTGGCGGCACAGCAGGTGAAGCAGTTCTCCAGTACCCTTGGCGAATCTGACTCCGCGACCATAGCCGCCCGTGCCAACCTGGATGCGCTCAAAATTGAGTACAGAGAATCCGTAAAGGAAGTCAAAAAGGTCGCCGGTCAGAATACGGCGCTGAAGAAATCCACGCAGA
>CAZACE010000395.1:0-2101 GCA_964483255.1 uncultured Oscillospiraceae bacterium | reverse complement strand
ATGGCTTTTTGTAAGCATTGATTGATGAGGATTTCATAGCTACGACGTGCGATTCATCGCCGTCAACGATGGCGTGAACAGCGAACGCGGCGACAGCGACGGCTTCACCGCTATCCGCAACCTGTTCAACGAGTGGTATCCCCGCGATACCAGCAAGAAGGTTCGCGCCAGTTTCCGTCAGAAAGGAACCAGCGGCAAGCACGTCGGCCATCCGCCCTATGGGTACAAAAGCGATCCCAACGACAAGGAACAGTGGATTCTGGACGAGGAAGCCGCGCCAGTGGTCAAGCGCATCTTTGATCTGTGCCTGGATGGCAAAGGGCCAAGCCAGATTGCAAGGATTCTGGAAAAGGATGAAGTTCTGACCGTCAAATCGCTGTATGCGAAGCAGAAGGGAAAACCGCTGCCGGAGCGTCCGTACAGCTGGTCTGAACAGTCCATTGTAGGTATTCTGGAACGGATGGAGTATACCGGCTGCATCTGCAACTTCAAGACCTACTCCAAGTCCTACAAGCTCAAAAAGCGCATTCCCAACAGCGTTGAGGATATGTACATCCAACCAGATGCGCAGGAGGCTATTGTCACCCAGCAGCAATGGGAACGTGTGCAGGAGCTGAGAAAGAACAAGCGCCGCCCCACCAAGACGGAACGGCAGGGATTGTTTTCAGGACTCCTGTTCTGCGCAGACTGCGGTGAAAAGCTGTACTTCGGTACTTGCAAGAGCTTCAAGAGCAACAAGGATCGCTATGTGTGCAGCCGCTACAAGAGTGGACGAGGTACTTGTTCAGCTCATTACATCCGAGAAGACGTGCTGCGGGAGCTGGTGCTGGAACGGATTCGCACTGTCAACGCCTATATCCGCGAAGATGCCGAGAGCTTTGCCGAGGAGTGGCTTGCGCACCGACATGCCGAACAGGAAAGCCGCATTCGTGAGGACAGACGGAAGCTGGACAAGGCGGAAAAGCGTCTGGCAGAACTGGACGTGCTGATCTCGCGGGTGTATGAAGACGCCGTGTTTGGCAGGATGAGCAACGAGCGCTATCTGAAGATGACGCAGGACTATGAGGCGGAGCAGAAGCGCGTGCGGATGGAAGCGGAGAATCTGCGAGAATGGATCTCTCAGCACGAAAAGACTACAGATGATCTCTCCCACTTCATGAAGCTGGTGGAGAAGTACGTGGATGTGCCGGAACTGACGCAGACGCTTGTGAACGAGTACATCCACAAAATCATTGTTTATGAGCCTGATAAGTCCACCGGCAAGCGCAGGCAGAAGATTCAGATCATCTTTAACTTCATGGATGATGACGAGCTGCTTTCTCTCAACGAGCCCGTTGTCGCTCTATCTACCCGCAAAAAGAGAGAGACGGCGTGACCTTCACGGTCACACCGTCTCTCCCCGACAAGGGGGTTCCTTATCGCCTTGAAGCCTTGGCTTCCGGGATTTTTTTATTGTCAGGCAATTTCGGTGTACATGGCGTACAGGGAGGAATACAGCCCGCCCTTGGCCATCAGTTCCTTGTGCGTGCCCGTTTCCTGAATGCCGTCTTCCGTCAGCACCCAGATATCCGAGGCGTTGCGGATGGTGGTCAGGCGATGAGCGATGGTGAAGGTCGTGCGGCCCTTGGCCAGCTCTTCCAGGGATTTTTGCACCAGGCGTTCGCTTTCGTTATCCAGCGCGCTGGTGGCCTCATCCAGGATGAGAATGGGCGGATTCTTGAGGAAAACGCGGGCGATGGAAATGCGCTGCTTTTGACCGCCGGAGAGCTTTACGCCGCGTTCGCCCACATAAGTATCGTATCCGTTGGGCAGCTGCGTGATAAAGCTGTGTGCACCGGCCTTCTTGGAAGCTTCGATGATTTCCTCGCGCGTGGCGCCGAGTTTTCCGTAAGCGATGTTATCCGCCACCGTGCCGGAGAAGAGATACACCTCCTGCTGCACCATGCCGATGCTGTCACGCAGGGATTTGAGAGTGAGAGAGCGGATGTCTTGCCCATCGATGGTGATGCGACCGTCCGTTACATCGTAGAAACGGGGAATCAGGTTGCACAGCGTGGTTTTGCCGCCACCGGAGGGGCCGACGATGGCCACGTTTTCGCCC
>CAZACE010000394.1:0-2122 GCA_964483255.1 uncultured Oscillospiraceae bacterium | reverse complement strand
GGATCATGGAGAGCATGATCGCCGCGCCCACGCCGCAGCACAGGCCGATCATCATGGATTTGCGGGAAACGGTGCCGCTGGTGACGTCCTCAACCTGCTGATTGAGCACGTGGATCGCCGGCTCCGCCAGCACAACCAGCACGCCCATCACCAAGCCAAACACGACAAGAAACACCGTATTGCCCTGCGCCAGCGTATAGCCCAGCTTGTAGCCGATGGGCATGAAACCCACGTTCACGCTGGTGAGGAACACCACAAGACCGACATACGTAAATCCGACGCCAATCGCGATGCGGTGCAGGCTGCGCGCAGACAGGCGCAGGAACAAAATCTGGCAGACGACAAAGAACAGCACGATCATGCCCAGCGCAATGGCGACTTCCTTCGCCGTATGCATGCCCGTATGCAGGAACGCAGAGAGGATATCGCTGGATACCGTATAATCCGGCACCTGATACGTGAGGCTGTTGGTCGAAAACACGCCCAGCAGCAGCACGGCCATGATCGGGCCGACCGAGCACAGCGCCACCAGACCGAAGCTGTTTTCCTGGCTATGCCTGTCGCCAAGCACGGCAGAAATACCCACGCCCAGCGCCATGATGAACGGCACGGTGATCGGTCCTGTCGTCACGCCGCCGGAATCGAACGCCAGAGGCAGCAGACTGCCGTTTCCGCGTTCCACCAGCAGCAGGGAAATCGCAAACAGCGCCATATAAAAGAGCATCAGGATGCTGCCCAGCGTCTTGCGGAAGACGATGCGCAGCACCGCAACCACCAGAAACGCGCCCACGCCGATACCGACGGTATACACCAGCAGCGTGCTGTTCATGACCGCGCTCACCTGAGAGGCCAGCACCTGCAAATCCGGCTCCGCGACGGTAATCAGCAGACCCAGCACAAAGCAGACCGACAAAAGCAGGCCAAGCTTCCTCTGACGCGACAAACCCGAACCGATGTGCGAACCCATGGGCGTCATCGCCAGATCCGCACCCAGATTGAACATGCCGATACCCACCACCAGGCCCACGGCGCCGATGGTGAACGTGATCAGCTCCGTCGCCGAAAAATCAAACAGCGGCGTCAGCGCCATCAGGTAAACAATCGCCGTAACCGGCAGCGCCGAAATCAACGCCTCCTGAATTTTGAGTTTCAGTTCTTTCAATTCTCATCACCTTCCATACCAAAAACCAAAACACTTTTCATTATGATTATAACAAAGAACGTATGAAGGAACAACCTTTTCTCATATCAAGATTTCTGAATATTTCCTGCGGTCAACGAAATTTCTCCAGCCTGAAAAGCCCCTCTTCATCCGGCTTGCCCGCGCCCTGCTTGTGATCATAACCCAGCTTCCTGTAGAATTCGCAGGCCGTGACCGAGGCAGGGATTTCAATCCGCTTTGCCCGCAGGGCAAATTCATCCTGCTCCAGCGTCTTGACAATCTTCCGGCCGATTCCCCTGCCCTGAAACTCGGGCAGGACGAAGATCGTAAACAGGCTGCTTTCCGTTTCGCTGCCCCAATACGGTCCGATTGCGCCGCAGCCGATAATCTTCTCCCCTTCGCATGCGACATAAAAATGCGTCCATGACGCGCGCCAGGCGATATAATCCGGCGTGAGCACGTTCACTTCCTGCTCAATGAATTCCGGCGAATAGTCCCTGATGTTCGTCGTGCGCAGCGTTTTGGCGATAAGCGATGACACCTCCTGCGCGTCCTTCTCATCGAATCTTCTGATTTCCATATCACGATACCTCCTTATCGGTACATCAAAAAACGCCGCCGTCCCAAAAAGGACGACGGCGACGCATCGTGATACCACCTTCATTCGTCCGCGCCTCTCAGCGCGGACCTTACCAGGTACGGATGGGCAAATGAATCCCTCGATACCCTGGCGCTGTAACGGGCGCTCCCATCGCAGCCTGTGCCAAATGTGTAAAATAGCAGTCGGTGCGCGGCTCCGAGACCATGTTCCCCGACGTCTTCTGTATGCGCTTGCACCATATGCGCACTCTCTGTGACATATCCCGCCGGGTACTCTTCTCTTCCCTGCCTTTTGTTATGAGGTTATCGACATTCTAGCACGCCAGATTCCGCCTGTCAATCCGCTGAATGACGGAATCC
>CAZACE010000393.1:0-2125 GCA_964483255.1 uncultured Oscillospiraceae bacterium | reverse complement strand
GCGGCCTGTCAACCAGGCCGCTACAATTCTATGCGCTTTTTTCTTACGGTTTCTTACGGGTTCATCTTCGCGGCGATCGCATGGAGCTTCTCGCGGATGGGCAGTGCCTGCGGGCAGGCTTTTTCGCACTTGCCGCAGCCCTTGCACTTATCCGCGCGTTCGCCCTCAGCCATGTCGTTCCAGCGGAAAGCGAGATCGCGCTCATTGGAATACTTGGCGAAATTGTTCATCATGCGGAAATTACCCGGAATATCCACGCCGAACGGGCAAGGCATGCAATACTTGCAGTCCGTGCAGCCGACGAAGGTGCGCTCCTCGATCATCTTTCGGACCTTGGCGATAGTCTTCATATCCGCATCGCTCAGGTGCGTCGTCGCGGCGAAGGTCGCCAGGTTATCGGCGACCTGCTCTTCATCGCTCATGCCGGAGAGGATCACCTTGCAGTTATCCAGGTTCGCCACCCAGCGCATCGCCCAAGAAGCGACGGACCAATCCGCGTGCGCATCCTTGAAGACCTTGACCATTTCCTCGCTCAGGGTCGCAAGGCTGCCGCCCTTGACCGGCTCCATGACGACGACCGGAATGCCCTTATCGGACGCCAGCTGATAACCCTTTATGCCTGCCTGAATATCGGTATCCATGTAGTTGAGCTGGATCTGGCAGAAATCCCAGTCGTAATGATTCAGCACTTCCTCAAAGAGCTCGTACTTGTCATGGAAGGAGAAGCCCAGATAGCGGATCTTTCCCTGCTTCTTCTGTTCGACCAGATAATCAATCAGGCCGTTTTCCAGGGTAACCTTCCAGTTCCGCTCGGTGATGCAGTGGAGCAGGTAAAAATCGAAGTGATCGACCTGCATGGTCTTGAACTGACCCTCGAAGATTTCCTTCGCCTCATCGAAGGTATTGATCAGAGAAAGCGGCAGCTTGGTCGCCAGATAGAAGCTGTCGCGCGGGTACTTCTTCAGCATCCTGCCGACGAACTCCTCGCTCGTCTTATTATGATAGAAATAGGCGGTATCAAAGTAATTCACGCCTGCCTTATATGCGGTATCAAGCATAGCTTCTGCGCGCGCCTCGTCGATCTTTCCATCCTCGGTCAGCGGAAAGCGCATACAGCCAAAGCCCAGGCGGGAAACCTTCGCGCCGAGCTTATCCATATTCATGTACTCCATTGTATTTCCTCCCCAAATGACGGTTGCTTCGTTTTTCCATCATACCATGGGGATAGATTTCTGTCAATTCGAGGGAATGGGCGCAACATTGTCCCCCTGGTGTTTATTACGCCAAAAAACGGTCCGCCTTCCAGCGGACCGTTTCGTTTTTTAGAATCAATAGTTCTCCTTGCGAACCTCGAAGTAGCTCTGCGGATGCGCGCAGACCGGGCAGGCGGCGGGAGCCTTGGTGCCCATGACAAGGTGACCGCAGTTGCGGCATTCCCACATAGTCATTTCGCCCTTTTCGAAAACCTTCTGCATCTCCACATTGCTCAGCAGCGCGCGATAGCGCTCCTCGTGATGCTTCTCAATCTCGGCGACCATCGCAAACTGCTTGGCCAGCTTGGTGAAGCCCTCTTCTTCGGCTTCCTTGGCAAACGTGGCATACATGTCGGTCCACTCGTAGTTCTCGCCCTCGGCGGCGTGAAGCAGGTTCTCAGCCGTGTTGCCCAGCTCGCCCAGCGCCTTGAACCACATCTTGGCGTGTTCCTTCTCG
Source organism: uncultured Oscillospiraceae bacterium (assembly GCA_964483255.1). GTDB lineage: Bacteria > Bacillota > Clostridia > Christensenellales > Aristaeellaceae > Ventricola. Next base: position 415 of record CAZACE010000393.1, on the reverse strand, counting down.
TTGTCTGCGGTCTGCAGGAAGATCGCAGCGATCTGCTCATAGCCTTCCTTCTTGGCCACGGAGGCAAAGTAGGTATACTTGTTGCGGGCCTGAGACTCGCCGGCAAACGCGGTCATCAGGTTTTTCTCTGTCTTGCTGCCCTTCAGTTCCATAATCAGTTCCTCCCTCATGGATTGATAATCAATTGCAGGCACGCATCTGAGACGCATCGCGCACCCGTCTGTGTTTGTATAGTACCACATTTTCCTTCTATTTTCAATTGGCGTGTGTTTCAAATCGATCGTGTTCAATAATTCCCGCTCATCGTGGGCATGCTGAATGCAGTCTGCGAAAGGAGCTGATTCACCATGCCCGAAATCTGGGAAGCCGCGCTGCACAGCATCATCGCTCTGCTGGTCCATCTTTTGGAAATCAT
>CAZACE010000392.1:0-2128 GCA_964483255.1 uncultured Oscillospiraceae bacterium | reverse complement strand
AGGTCGGCGACACCGTCGTCTCCGGTCCGGAAGCCGACATCAAGCCGGGCAACGCCCTGCCGATCCGCAACATCCCGCTGGGCACGCTGATCCACAACATCGAGATCGTTCCGGGCCGCGGCGGCCAGCTCGTCCGCTCCGCCGGCGACAGCGCTCAGCTGATGGCCAAGGAAGGCAAGAATGCTCAGGTCCGCCTGCCCTCCGGCGAGGTTCGCCTGGTTTCCATGGATTCCAAGGCGACCATCGGTACCGTTGGCAACGCTGACCACAGCAACGTCCGCATCGGTAAGGCCGGCCGCACCCGCCACATGGGTATCCGCCCGACCGTCCGCGGTGTTGTTATGAACCCGTGCGATCACCCGCACGGCGGTGGTGAGGGCAAGAGCCCGGTCGGTATGCCGGCGCCTGTCACCCCGTGGGGCAAGCCGGCTCTCGGCCTGAAGACCCGCAAGCCGAAGAAGTACTCTGACAAGAAGATTGTCAAGCGTGCGGGCAAGAAGTAATAGGAGGACTCATCAATGAGCAGATCGGTCAAGAAGGGCCCCTATGTAGCTGCTAAGCTGCTCAAGAGGGTCGAGGAAATGAACGAATCCGGCAAGAAGAGCGTGCTGAAGACCTGGTCCCGCGCGTCCACCATCTTCCCCCAGATGGTTGGTCACACGATCGCGGTGCACGACGGCCGCAAGCATGTGCCGGTTTACATCGTGGAAGAAATGGTTGGTCACAAGCTGGGTGAGTTCGCCCCGACGCGTACCTTCAAGGGTCACGCCGGCGAGAGCGCCAGCGGCCGCAAGTAAAGGAGTGAAATCGCATGGCTACCAGAATTCGTGAAAAGGCGAAGGTCCGTAAGGAAACTGCGGATAAGCGCCCCCGCGCGATCGCTCGTTACGTGCGCATCTCTTCCAGCAAGGTGAAGATCGTTGTTGATCTCATCCGTGGCAAGAAGGTCGACGAAGCGCTGGCGATCCTGATGTATACGCCGAAGGCTGCCGCTCCCGTTGTTGAGAAGCTGCTGCTTTCCGCGATCGCTAATGCCGAAAACAACCTGAGCATGGACCGCGGCTCCCTGTACGTCGCGGAAGTTTATGCCAACCCGGGCCCGACGCTCAAGCGTTACGTCGCCCGCAGCCGTGGCAGTGCTTCCCCGATGCTCAAGCGCACGAGCCACATCACCGTCGTGCTCGACCAGAAGTAAGGAGGTTTTCGGATGGGCCAGAAAGTGAATCCGCATGGCGCCCGCGTTGGCGTCATCAAGGATTGGAGCACCCGCTGGTACGCGGACAAGAAGGACTTTGCTGATAATCTTGTCTCCGACGCGAAGCTCCGCAAGATGATTAAGAATCTGGAGTTCGTCGACGACAAGAGCAAGAAGTCTGTCAAGCTCTACGACGCCGGCATCTCCCATGTCGATATCGAGCGCCGCTTCGATAACGACAAGGTTCGCGTGACCGTGACCGTGCACGTTGCCAAGCCGGGCATCGTGATCGGCGCCAACGGTGCGAACATCGAGAAGATTAAGGCTGCGCTGGCGAAGGAGCTGGGCAAGAACGCTCAGATCATCCTGAACGTCCAGGAGATCAAGAATCCGGACGTGGACGCGCAGCTGGTTGCTGAGAACATCGCTGCTCAGCTGGAGAACCGTGTGTCCTTCCGCCGCGCGATGAAGAAGTGCCTGCAGAGCTCTATGCGTGCCGGCGCGAAGGGTATCAAGACCTCCGTTTCCGGTCGTCTGGGCGGCGCGGACATCGCGCGCTCCGAGGGCTATCACGAGGGCTCTATCCCGCTGCAGACCCTGCGTGCTGACATTGACTACGGCTTCGCCGAGGCGAAGACCGCGTACGGCCGCCTGGGCGTGAAGGTCTGGATCTACAAGGGCCAGGTTCTTCCGACCGCTAAGAAGGTTGCCAAGACCGAAGGAGGCAAGTAAACCATGTTGATGCCTAAGAGAGTGAAGCGTCGCCGCGTCTTCCGCGGCCGCATGAAGGGCAAGGCCCATCGCGGCAACTTCCTGGCGTACGGCGATTTTGGCATTCAGGCCACTGAGCCGTGCTGGGTGACTGCCCGCCAGATCGAGGCTGCCCGTGTTGCCCTGACCCGCTACACCAAGCGCGGCGGTCAGGTTTGGATC
>CAZACE010000391.1:0-2143 GCA_964483255.1 uncultured Oscillospiraceae bacterium | reverse complement strand
ACTCCTGCATGGTCTATGTCGATGGCGGCGTGGCTTACGTATCCACCTGGAACGTGAACTACTGACGAGGAAACGCTGGGGCTGCCGCCCCAAAACCCGCCAAGGGACTTCGCCCCTTGACCCCATGTTCGCTTCGCGGCGGTTAAAACGATCTATATCATAAAACGCCTCCGATAAAATCGGAGGCGTTTTTGATATCTTTCTTTAAACAGGCGCGAAGCGAAGAAGGGGTCCGGGGGACCGTAGCCTGTCGCGCCCTGTGGGCGAAACAGGCAGGCGGAGCGTCGGGAATCGCAAGGAGCAACCTTGAGTTGCGACTATGCGAGTTCCCCGGACTGAAATCCCCAAGCAGGTCTTAGGGCGGCAGCCCTAACGTTCCCCCAACGTCCCTCCCCCTCATGCCTTCGGCGTAATCTCGTTGTAGAGCATGAAGCCCAGAATCAGCGCGCCGCCGACAGCCTGCCACAGCGTCATCGTCTCGCCCAGAACGGTCACGGAGATGAGTACCGCGACCAGAGGATCGATGTAGCTGAGAATCGCCGCCGTCTGGCCCGGCAGTTCCTTGAGCGAAGAGAAATACAGGCAATAGGTCACGCCCGTATGCACAAGGCCAACAATCAGCAGATTCACCCAGCCGACGGCGTTCATCGCGCCAAGGGTCACGCCGCTGGTTATGAGCACATAGGGCAGCAGGATGACGATCGCCGCGAGAAACTGCAGGAATGTCCTGTGAATGCCCTCAACGTTTTTGATGAACTTGTTGAGCAGGATAACCGTCGCATAGAACATCGCCGCGCCCAAGCCGAAGGCGATGCCGATCATGCCACGGCTGCCGCCGACCTCGCCGACGCCCGTGATCAGCACAAGGCCAAGCGTGGACATGACAAAGCACAGGATCTGCCTGCCGGTCAGCCTCTCGCGAAAGAGAACCGGACAGACCGCCGTAACGATCACCGGCGCGAAATAATAGCTCAGCGTCGCGACCGACACCGTCGTATACTTGTAGGCCTCAAACAGCAGAATCCAGTTGACGCCCATCGCCATGCCCGAAAACAGCAGCAGCACAAGCTCCTTGCGGATTTTTTCAAACGGAATCCGCTGATGCGTCACAAGCAGATACGCGCCGATGAGCAGCGCCGCCATCATCGCGCGATAGAGCGCCAGCTCGCCGGAGGAAACCGGGATATTGCGCACAAACGGGCCCAGCGTGCCGAATACGGCCATCGATACGATCAGCATCAGCCGCGGATTCATCGCTTTTTTCATAGGCCATCTCCTTACATGCGTCCCTTGACCATCGTCAGGGCGATGCGCTTTTTCTTTTGATCCACGTTCACCACCCAGACCTTAACCACGTCGCCTACAGACACGGCCTCGCTGGGATGCTTGATGAACTTCTCGCTCATGCGCGAAATATGCACGAGACCGTCCTGATGCACGCCGATATCCACGAACGCACCAAAGTCGATCACGTTGCGCACAGTGCCGGTCAGCTCCATGCCAGGCGCAAGATCCTCCATGCCCAGCACATCCGTGCGCAGCACCGGCGGCGGTAAATCCTCGCGTGGATCGCGGCCCGGCTTTTCCAGCTCGCAGGCGATATCAGCAAGCGTCATTGCGCCCACGCCCAGCTCCATGGCGAGCTTTTCAATGCCCTCCTGCTCAGCGCGCGCACGGATGCCCGCGATGCCGCCTTTCTTGAGATCCTTCGCGTCGTAACCCAGACGCGCCATCAGCGCCTTGGCCGCCGGATAGCTCTCCGGATGCACAGCCGTCGCATCCAGGGGATTCGCGCCGCGCACGCGCAAAAAGCCTGCGCACTGCTCAAACGCCTTCGGCCCGAGCTTGGGCACCTTTTTCAGCTGCGCGCGCGAGGTGATGCCGTTTTCGTCGCGATAGGCGACGATGTTGCCCGCTAATGCCTTGCCAATCCCCGCCACATGGGTGAGCAGCTGCACGGACGCGGTCTCTACATCCACGCCGACACTCGACACGCAGCTTTCCACCACGCCGTCCAGCGCGCTTTCCAGCTCTGCCTGCTTGAGGTCATGCTGATACTGGCCCACACCGATCGCCTTGGGATCGATCTTCACCAGCTCCGCGAGCGGATCCTGCATGCGCCGGGCGATCGACACCGCACTGC
>CAZACE010000390.1:0-2146 GCA_964483255.1 uncultured Oscillospiraceae bacterium | reverse complement strand
CGTCGCGGCCTCGCCCATGTAATGCGTGATGATCACGACGGAGATGCCCTCCTCCTCGTTGAGGCGGTGCACGGTGTTCATCACCTCCGCGCGGCCGCTGGGATCGAGCATCGCGGTCGATTCGTCCAGAATGATGACGTCCGGCTTCATCGCCAGCACGCCCGCAATCGCCACGCGCTGCTTCTGGCCGCCGGAGAGCATGTGCGGCGCTTTCTTGGCGTATTTGCTCATGTTCACCGCGCGCAGCGCCTCGTCAATGCGCACGCGGATCTGCGCCGGCTCCACGCCGTTGTTCTCCAGGCCAAAGGCCACGTCCTCCTCCACGACCGTCGCGACGATCTGGTTGTCCGGATTCTGGAAGACCATGCCCGCATGCTGGCGGATGTCGAAGACGAGATCGTCATCCTTCGTGTCCAGCCCGCAGACCCATACTGTGCCCGCAGTGGGCACATAGAGCGCATTAAACAGCTTCGCAAGCGTACTCTTGCCGCTGCCGTTGTGACCAAGGATCGCCAAAAACTCGCCCTTCTTGACGCGCATGGTCACATTCTCTACGGCATTCTTGTCCGCATCCGGATATGCATACGTCAGCGAGCTGGCAATGATCCTGTTTTCTTCGTAGTTTGCCAAATTGGATTCCTCCTACGGAAAGGGAGTTACGTTGGGGATTGCATCCCCAAACCCCTGCCTGAGGGACATTGTCCCTCAGACTCCCTGCTGCGCTTCGCGCTTGTTTTAAGAAACTGTCCATGGAGCGGCTATTGCCGCTCCCAGAAAAAAACTTAAAACCGCCGCGAAGCGAAGAAGGGGTCTGGGGATAAATCCCCAGGCGGGTCCAGGGCGGCAAGCCCTGGCGTACTCCCCCGTTAGTTGAACGTGACGACTTCTTCTTCCGGCTCCTCGGCGGGCTCCAGGGCCAGCGTATAGAGCACAGGGCCGACGCCCTTGTACTGCTTGCGCTCCTCGGCCTGCACGCGCGCGGTCACCATCTGCCAGGACTTCTGCTGGGGCATCGGCAGACCGTTGGACTTGGCAATAAATCCGATGAAGCGGATATCATCCGCGCAGCAGACCATGCCCATGCGGCCCGGGACGAACTCGTCGCGGCCGATATTGCGTCCCTTGTAGATATGGCCCTTGAAGCGGACGGTCTTGCCGTCGTAGGCTTCCGGGTTTTCGCTGGCGTCCAGATAGAAGATGCCGAACTCATGATCCTTGATCTCGATGATCGGCGCATCCATATCATAGGGCGGCGGCATGCCCGCGCCGTAATCCTCGCTGGTGCCGTCATCATTCTCGAAATAGAGCGACGCCTGCGGGTTCATGGAGCGCACGTTGCGGTCGCGGATGAGTGCCCGGGTTTCCTCCGTCGCGCGGTTGAAGACGACCATGTCCGCGTCGGTGATGTGCTGGAGCATGCGCTGACCCATGTTCAGCGCGTAGAGTTCGAAGGTTTCGGCGTTGACGGTGGTGATGATCTGGAAGATCTCCAGCACCTTGGGCGTGCGGCTGATGGCCGCATCGAGGTCCCACATGCCGTTCATCTCGACGATGACGCGGTCCGGGTGATGCTTGCGCACAAACGCGCGCAGCGTCTCCTCGTTGTATTCATCCTCGTCCTCGATGTTCTCCACGACGGTGTGATACTTTTTGAGGAACGCGGGATCGTATTCCTCCATGCCCTCCTCGCACTGGATGATCAGCGTATTTTCATCACGGGTAAAGCCCGGATCGCCGAGCACACTGGCGATGAAGGAGGTCTTGCCGCTCTCCAGGAAGCCGGCAAACATATAAACCGGAACAGACATTGTTTTCCTCCGATAGGGTCAGAATTAGACGTTGAACAGATTTTTCAGGCCGTCCTCTTTGAGCTTGGAACCGATCACGCACAGGCGGCCGGTGAAGTCCGCCGCGCCCTTGCGGATGTTCTGCTCGCCCGGGGTGTAGTCGAAGTGAAGCCAGCCGCCCTCGCTGCAGGGAATGATGCCCGTGGCGCGCAGGATGACGCCGTAGTCCTCGCCATCGAGCGCGGCGAGGATATCAGCGAGCTCCTTCTCACCGAATGCCTTGACCGTCTCCACGCCCCAGGAGGTGAAGACCTCGTCGGCGTGGTGGTCATGGTGGTGATGGTGCTCATGATCGTGGT
>CAZACE010000389.1:0-2153 GCA_964483255.1 uncultured Oscillospiraceae bacterium | reverse complement strand
GGGCTTTCGCCCTGAAACCCGCCTGAGGGACATCTTTCTCCTCGCTCAACGCTCGTCGATCAGGGCAGCTCTGACAGCCCACCGGGCTGTCATTCACGCCCGCCCCAGTTCGGCAAAGCCGAACCCTCAGACTCCCTTCTTCGCTTCGCGCATATGAAAAGGGGCTATCCGAAAGGACAGCCCCCATTTTTCATTTTATGAGAGAAGCAGCTTATCGCTATTGAGCTGCTGACCCGCAGCCTTCTCGAACAGACCCATCAGATCCGCGCGGGTGAGCTTCTTCTTCTCCTCGCCCGCCACATCAACCACGATCCTGCCCTCATGCATCATGATCAGCCTGTTGCCCAGGTCAATCGCATCCTGCATGTTGTGCGTGATCATCAGCGCCGTCAGTTTCTGATCCCTGATGATCTTATCGCTGATCTCCAGCACCTTCGCCGCCGTCTTCGGGTCCAGCGCAGCCGTGTGCTCGTCCAGCAGCAGCAGCTTGGGCGTGCGCAGCGCCGCCATCAGCAGCGTCAGTGCCTGACGCTGGCCGCCGGAAAGCAGGCCGACCTTGCTGGTCATTCGATCCTCCAGACCCAGTCCCAGCGTGTGCAGCTGCTCGCGATACATCTCGCGCTCCATGCTGCTGATGCCCCACTTGAGGCCCCTCGTCTGGCCGCGGCGCATCGCCAAGGCCATGTTTTCCTCAATGTTCATCGTCGCCGCCGTGCCCGTCATCGGATCCTGGAACACGCGGCCCAGATAGCGGGCGCGCTTGTATTCCGGCAGATGCGTCACGTTCACGCCGTCAATTTCAATCGTGCCCTTATCTACGGGAAATACGCCCGCGACCGCGTTGAGCATCGTCGATTTGCCTGCGCCGTTGCCGCCGATCACCGTGGCAAAATCGCCGGGATTCAGATGCAGATGCACATCCACCAGCGCCGTCTTCTCAGTGATCAGACCCGGATTGAACGTCTTGGCGATATGATTGATCCTCAGCACATCAGGCGCCCCCCTTCTGCTTCTTCTTGGCCATGAGCTTCGCGCGCCAATGCGGCGTCGCCAGGAACACAGCCACGACAGCCGCGGTAAGCAGCTTGAGGTCATTGGTGTTCAGGCCCATCCAGAGCACAATCTGAATGACGATGTAATACAGGATCGCACCGATGCACACCGCCAGCAGCTTGAGGCCGAAATTGCGGAAGATCTTGTTAAAGACCACCTCGCCGATGATGACCGCGGCAAGGCCGATGACGATCGCTCCGCGACCCATGCTTACATCCGCAAAGCCCTGGAACTGCGCCAGCAGGCCGCCCGCAAGGGCGACAATGCCGTTGGCCAGCATGAGGCTGAGCACGATGTTGCTGTCGGTATTGATGCCCTGCGCGCGGGACATGCTGCGGTTCGCGCCGGTGGCACGCATGGAGCAGCCCAGCTCCGTGCCGAAGAACCAATACAGCACGAGGATCAGGCAGACGGTGAAGATCGCCAGAATGAGAATCGGGTTATTGAGCGCCAGCACGCGCGCATTGCGGGAGGACACAAGCAGCGGATACTTGTTGATGCTCAGCGCGACGTTCGCCTTGTTGCCCAGAATGCGCAGGTTGACGGAATAGAGCGCCAGCTGCGTGAGAATGCCGGAGAGAATCGCCGGGATGCCGAAGGACGTATGCAGTATGCCGGTCACAAAGCCGCAGAGCATGCCCACGACAAACGCGGCCAGCAGCGCCGCGCCCACGTTCCAGCCACCCATGATGAGCATCGCCGCCACAGCGCCGCCGGTTGCGATAGAGCCGTCGACGGTCAGGTCCGATACATTGAGAATGCGATAGGTGATGTACACGCCAATGGCCATCAGACCCCAGATCATGCCCTGTGAGATCGCGCCGGGCAGCGCGTTGAATAGCTTGACAAGCTCCACTGGGAACTACCCCCTTGTAGTCTTTAAAATCGGATATAGCGCAGACGAAGCCAAGGAAAAGATTGCTCTTTTCCTTGGCTTATTGATTGTTAATCGCCCCTTGATCAGCCTTCGATGGCTACGTAGCCTTCCGGAACCGGCAGACCCAGCGCTTCGATGTTCGCCGCGTTGTACTTCTTGACGAACTGCGGCGCATACTCGATGGGCATCTGGGAGACGTCAGCGCCATTTGCCAGGATCTCGT
>CAZACE010000388.1:0-2157 GCA_964483255.1 uncultured Oscillospiraceae bacterium | reverse complement strand
ACTAGTCCCTGCCAGGGGCATGGGGACAGCGTCCCCATAACGTCCCCTCCCGTTACTTTTTGCCTTCCTGCTTGGCCAGGAACGTGTCCACCTTGTTGAAGTCGGCGTAGGTCGTGATGTAATCCCTGCGCGGCTCGACCTTGTCGCCCATCAGCAGCGTGACAAGACGCTCAGCCTCGGCCACGTCCTCCAGCGTAACCTGCATGAGCTGGCGGCCGATGGGGCTCATGGTCGTCTCCCAGAGCTGCTCCGGATCCAGTTCGCCAAGACCCTTCTAGCGCTGGATGGTCTAGCCCCTGCCAACGCTAGCGGTCACCTTGGTCAGCTCCTTATCGTCATAGGCATAGACGATCTTGTCGCCCTTAGCAACGCGATACAGCGGCGGCATACCGATATAAACATGACCCTCGGTGATCAGCGGGCGCATATAGCGATAGAAGAACGTGAGCAGGATCGCGCGGATATGCGCACCGTCCTGGTCAGCATCCGAGAGGATGATGACCTTGTGATACTTGAGGCTCTTGATATCAAAATCCTCGCCGATACTCGTGCCCAGAGCCGTGATGATCGAGCGGAATTCCTCGTTGGCCAGCACCTGATCGATGCGCTTTTTCTCAACGTTGAGCGGCTTACCGCGGATCGGTAGAATCGCCTGGAAGCGGCGGTCGCGGCCCTGCTTGGCGCTGCCGCCTGCAGAGTCGCCCTCGACGATGAACATTTCGTTCATTTCCGGTTTCTTGCCCGTACAGGAAGCGAGCTTGCCCACCAGCGGCGCGGCCTCCAGCTGGTTCTTCGCACGGGCAACCTCCTTGGCCTTGCGCGCGGCCTCGCGAACCTTGCTCGCCTTGACTGCCTTTTCCACGATCCCCTGCGCGACGTCCTGGTTCTTGAGGTTCTCCAGGTATTCCGTCACGCGCGCATAGGTGAACGCCTCGACGGCCGGGCGCACCTCAGTGTTGCCAAGCTTGCCCTTGGTCTGGCCCTCAAACTGCGGGTTGCGCACAAACGTGAGCAGCACAGCCGTCACGCCTTCGCGGTAATCCTCGCCCATGAGGTTATTGTCTTTCTCCTTGAGCGCGCCGATTTTGCGGGCATAGTCGTTGAGCGCGCGGGTGAAGCCCGCCTTGAAGCCCATCTCATGCATGCCGCCCTCGGCGGTGGGAATATTATTGACATAGGAAAAGATGCTCTCGGAGTAATCGTCGGTATGCTGCAGCGCCAGCGCAATACGCACGTCCTCCTGCATACCCTCGAGCATGATAATATTCTCATACACCGGACTCTTGTCCCTGTTGAGATACTTCACATAGTCCGCAATACCGCCTTCAAAATAGAAGGTCTGTTCGCGCTTATTCTCGTCCTTCTCGCGCTCATCCAGGAGCACAATCTGAAGCCCCTTATTGAGATATGCCAATTCCCTCAGGCGGCGGCGCACGGTTTCGGAATTGAACTTCGTCTCTTCAAAGACGGTATCATCCGGCAGGAATGTGACGCGCGTACCATGTCGGCGGGTCGCGCCGATACGCTCCAGCGCGGTGACCGCGCGGCCGGATGCGACCTTCTTCTCCACGGGATCGTAATTGCTCTCAAAGCGCATGCGGTATTTTCCGCCGCCCGTGCTTACCTCAACGGTCAGCCACTTCGAAAGCGCATTGACCACCGACGCGCCCACGCCGTGCAGACCGCCGGAATAGCTGTAGTTCTCATGATCGAACTTGCCGCCCGCGTGCAGGCGCGTGAAAATCATCTCCACGCCCGTGATGCCCAGCTCGGGATGAATATCCACCGGCATGCCGCGTCCATCATCCTCGACGGTTGCGCTGCCGTCCTTATGCAGCTCCACTCGGACGCTTCTGGCATAACCGTTAGCCACCTCGTCGATCGCGTTATCCACGATCTCCCAGAGCAGGTGGTGCAGGCCGCGGGAGCCCGTTGAGCCAATGTACATGCCCGGACGCATCCGGACCGCATCGAGACCCTCGAGCACCTTGAGCATGCTGGCGGAATATGTTTTTGCCATGAAATCAAACCTCCTTGTGGTCGTACAGCCTTATATTTTAACAGATATTTTCAGAATTTGCAAGGTTTGGTGAGAGAACGTTCAGGGCTTACGCATGAATTGAAAGCATGACTTTTTTGAAGTATTCCTCATCATAA
>CAZACE010000387.1:0-2159 GCA_964483255.1 uncultured Oscillospiraceae bacterium | reverse complement strand
AACGCAGCATCCATGCCATAGTTCGCCAGAGAAACAGCAACGTTAGCTTCGCCGCCGCCAAAGGTAGCCTCGAGGGACGGGCTCTGGAAGAAGCGCTCGAGAGCCGGGCTCTTCAGACGGAGCATGATTTCGCCGAAAGTAATAATACGGGCCATTGGTAATCACTCCTGAATTTTATTTGAGGCAAATGCACAGAATAGTCCCGGCATATTCCCTCACTTTGACTATTATTATACACGATGCATATTATCAAATCAAGTCATCAGACCAATTTTTCTCCAATCTGTAAATTCTTGTGAAATAATCAAAAATCGATCCTTTATTTTTTGACATTATGACGACAAAACTGCGAATGGATCTGATGAATTTGTGATCTCCGACAAGCAAATGGCGGTGTTTGCGCATAAAAAGGGGAATAAAAACGCCCTCCGGCCGGAAGGCGTTTTCTGCTATTCTTTGTTATTCGCTTAGCCCTTGACGGCGCCGGCGACGACGCCCTCGATGATATACTTCTGGCACGCCAGATACAGCACGATGATCGGGATGACCGTGATCATGATGCAGGCCATCATCGGGCCCATCTCCACACGGCCGTAGCTGCCGCGGAAATACTGAATCGCCATCGGAATCGTGCGGTACTTCTTGATATCCAGCACCAGAGTCGGCAGGAGATAATCGTTCCAGACCCACATCGTTTCCAGAATCGCGGTGGAAATCGCAGTCGGCTTGAGAATCGGGAAGACGACCTTGAAGAAGATCTGCAGCGGATTGCAGCCGTCGATCATCGCGGCCTCTTCAATCGCCAGAGGCACGCTCTTCATGAAGCCCGTGAACATGAACACCGCAAGACCCGCTCCGAAGCCCAGATAGATGATACAGATGTTGAACGGCGTGTTCAGTTTGAGCATGTCCGCCGTCTTCGCCAGGGTGAACATGACCATCTGGAACGGCACAACCATCGAGAACGCGCACAGCAAATACATCAGCTTGGAAGCGAGGATGTTCACGCGGGTGATGTACCAGGCGCACATGGAGCAGCACAGGATAATCAGCGCGACGGAGGAGATGGTGATCACCACGGAGTAACCGAAGGAAGCGAGGAAGTTCATCTTCGTGACGCCGTGGATGTAGTTGGCCAGACCCACGAAGGTTTCCGCGGTGGGCAGTTCAAACACGGAGGTCGTAGAGATGGCGGTTTCTATCTTCAGGGAGTTGGAGAGAATCAGGATGACCGGATAAATCCACACCACGCACAGGCAGGTGAGCACGACGATCAGCAGCGCGTCGATGACGCGCCTGGCGCCGGAGACAGCGCCGTCATGATAAGTCTTCTTAGCCATTACTGCTGCACCTCCTTACGACGGGTGAAATAGAGCTGAACGAGGGAAATGGAGATGACCAGCAGGAAGAAGACCACGGCCTTCGCCTGGCCGATGCCCTTCCACTGCGCGCCGGCGCGGGCGTAGAAGGTATCGTAGATATTGAGCGCCAGCATCTGGCTCGCCTTGGCCGGCTCGCCGCCGGTGAGCGCAAGGTTCTGGTCAAAGAGCTTGAAGGAGTTGGTCAGCGTCAGGAAGGTACAGATGGTGATGGACGGCATGACCATCGGCAGCTTGACCTTGATAAGCGTCTGAAAGCTGGTTGCACCGTCGATCGACGCGGCCTCCAGCAGGTCGCCCGGCACATTCTGAAGACCCGCGATGTAGATGATCATCATGTAGCCGATCTGCTGCCAGCACATCAGGATGATCAGACCCCAGAAGCCGTATCTGGCGTCCAGCGCCAGCAGCGGCAGACCCAGGTTGGTCAGCAGGCCGTTGAGCAGGATCTGCCAGATATAGCCCAGGACGATGCCGCCGATGAGGTTGGGCAGGAAGAACACGGTGCGGAAGATATTCGTGCCCTTGAGGCCGCGGGTCAGCGTCAGCGCCAGCACGAAGGCCAGAACGTTGATGAGGATCGTGGAGACGATGGTGAACCTTGCGGTGAACCAGAAGGCCTCCGAGAACGTCGCATCCTGAAAGACCTTGATGTAGTTGTCAATGCCCACGAAGGTCGTCTTGGAGACGGTGATGAATTTGTGGAAAGAGAGATAAATGCCCCAGATAAACGGCCAGATAAAGCCGATGATGAAGGCGGCCAGTGTCGGGAGCAGGAAC
>CAZACE010000386.1:0-2160 GCA_964483255.1 uncultured Oscillospiraceae bacterium | reverse complement strand
AGCCCGCGGCCTCCAGCCTGCGGCTCCATTCGATGTTGTTCTCCTCGTCAAAGCGCGCCTTGAGCTCCACCAGCACCAGCACATCCTTGCCGTTTTCGGCCGCCTCAATCAGGCTCTCAACAACCTTGCTCTGCTTCGCAACGCGATAGAGCGTCATCTTGATGGCCACGACATTTTCGTCGTTCGCCGCCTCATGGAGCATCTGCAGGAACGGGCGCATGCTCTCATAGGGATAGGAAAGCAGCTTATCGCCCTCCCGGATCTGGTCGAGCACAGGGCGTCCGCTGTCCAGCGCCGGGCTCTTCTGTGGGATGCGTCGGGTATAGAACAGCTCGCTCTTCATGCGCAGCGTATCGGCAATCTGATACAGGAACGCCAGATCCAGCGGCGTGTTATTCTTAAACACATGTTCGCGGCGCACATCCATGTATTTGCACAGCGTGCGCACGATATCGCTGTCCAGCTCGCGCGAGAGCTCCAGGCGTACAGGCGCAAGCCTCTTGCGCCGCTTGATCAGCTCCGCCATAAACTCACGATAGTCGATATCCTCCTCGTAGAGCGCGTCCGCGTCGATATCGGCGTTTCGCGTCACGCGGATGAGAGACTTCTCCCGGATGGTATAGCCTGCGAAAACCTTGGGCATGAAATGCAGAATCAGTTCTTCGGCGAGCATATATGTCTTCTCGCCGGCGGATACCTCAATGAGCCTGGGGAACACGCCGGAGGAGCACTGGATGATGCCCAGTCGGCGCTTACCGTTCTTCCTCTCCAGCACAGCAACAGCGTAGATATCCTTGTTGCGCAGAAATGGGAACGGTTGGCGGCGGCCAACGACGATCGGCGAAATCAGCGGCGCAATCTCACAATCGAAATAGCGCTCCAGCCGTTCGCTCTCCTGCCTGCCGATCTTTCTGAAATCGACCAGGCGCACGCCCGCCTCCTCGATGCGGCCCAGCAGCTTTGCATAGATAAAGTCCTTGCGCTCGTTGAGCCTGCGCACCGTGCGCAGCACTTCGGCAATCTGCTGCGTCGACGTCATATTCGTCTTATTTTCACGGATCCTGGGCGAAAGATGCTCCTGATCCACCAGCGAACCTACGCGAACCATGAAAAACTCGTCGAGATTGCTCTGATAAATCGACGCAAAACTCAGCCGCTCGCAAAGCGGCGTCAGATCGCTTTCCGCCTCTTCAAGCACGCGCTCATTAAACTTGAGCCAGGACAGCTCACGGTTCATATAGATTGTGCGGTCTGTCATGGTTTCCATCAAATAGCACCTCTGCTGTATGTTATCCACCCTATTATAAAGGACAGCGTGCCAAAAATCCACACAAAAATCCCCGCCGCAGGAAAAACGACGGGGATGAATCCATGCATCACTTTTTGTACTTGTTTACGATATCCAGCACGGCATCGGCGACATACTGCGCCTTTTCCTTGCCCAGCGTGGAATACAGCGGCAGAGAGATCTCGCTCTCGGAGAACGCGTAGGCCTTCGGGAAATCCTCAGGCTTGAAGCCGAAGCGCCTGGTATATGCGCTCATGGTATGCAGCGCGATGAAATGCACGCTCACGCCGACATTGCGTGCCTTGAGCTCCTCGATAAACTGATCGCGGGAGATGGTCAGCATCTCGGGCACAATGCGCAGGATATACAGGTGACGGCTGTGGTGGCAGTAATCCGGCGTCTTCTGCAGGCGCAGCTGCGGAACGTCCTTGAAGGCCTGCTCATACACATCGACGCATTCAAAACGCCTGCGCTGCATATCGTTCATACGTTCAAGCTGCACACTGGCCAGAGCCGCCTGCAGGTCGAACATGTTGTACTTGTAGCCCGGCTCCTCGATGTCATAGCGCCAGGAGCCGCCCTTGCCGTAGCGGTTCCACGCGCCGGCGCTCATGCCGTGGCAGGAGAGCACGCGTGCGCGCGCCGCCAGCTCCTCGTTATCCGTCACCAGCGCGCCGCCCTCGCCGCAGGCGAGGTTCTTGGTCGCATAGAAGGAGTAGGACACCGCGCCCCTTGGATGGTGGCCGATCAGATTGCCCTTGAAGCGGGTTTCCACCGCATGTGCGGCGTCCTCGCTGAGGAAAAGGCCGTGCGCATCGCACAGCGCACCGAGCCTGTCAAGATCAACTGCGAGGCCGGAATAATGCACCGGC
>CAZACE010000385.1:0-2165 GCA_964483255.1 uncultured Oscillospiraceae bacterium | reverse complement strand
ATGCCATCGAGCATCCCCGCCGCCTGACCAGCGATCTGTATCTGGACATACTCGGTTAATCTCGGTTAATTTTCTGCCGCTCCCGGAGTTTTTCTTGACTTCCCGCCGCAATTCAGATATACTGAATCGGTACCCATCATTGCATGCCGGTGTGATGGAATGGCAGACGTGACGGATTCAAAATCCGTTGGGGAGACCCGTGTGGGTTCGAGTCCCACCACCGGCACCAGCCGCTGCGTCTTGCAGCGGCTTTTTTGCTGCTTATGATTGACAAAGCCCTGCTGTCTTGCAGGGCTTTTCTTTTGCCTTATTTCTTTCTGCGGAGCTTCGCCACGAAGAAGCCCTCGTGCAGCACATCCGGGCAGACGCACAGCGTGCCAGGAACTGAAACCGGCAGCTGCGGCACGCTTTCAAACGCCGCAAGATCCAGGGGGATAACCTCCGCATTCGCTTTTTTCAGTATGCGCGTAACGATATTCTCATTCTCCTGCGCCAGCACGGAGCAGGTAGAATAAATCATCTCACAGCCCGGGCGCAGAAGCCTGAGCGCCTTAAGCAGCAGCGCCTCCTGCTGCTTTGTCGTCCTGGCCAGGAATTCCCTGCTGAACTGTCCCTTTGATCTGGGATTGCCCAGCTGCACAGTGCCGCTGCCCGAGCAGGGCGCATCCAGCAGAATCCTGTCAAAGGAAAACAAATCATCCATATTGCGCGAATCAATGTTCATCACCGTCACGCGCGTCGCGCCCTGGCGCTGTACATTGTATTTGAGCCTGTCCGCGCGGATTTTATTCATTTCGCAGGCCGTGATCATCGCCTGATTGCCCGTCAGCGCGGCAATCTGCGTCGTCTTGCCGCCCGGCGCCGCCGCCATATCCAGCACATTCTCGCCCGGCTTTGCGCCAAGAAACATCGGCGGAATCATCGAAGAAAGACTCTGCAGGTAAATCTCGCCCCGCTCGTACATATCCAGCGCCGTCAGCGCATCCTCGCGCGCATTTTTCACGATCATCGCATCGCCATACCACGGCACATCTTCGGTTTCAATCCCCTTCTCGGCCAGCGCCTCGCGAACGGCCTGCGCATTCGTTTTGAGCGGATTGACGCGCAGCGTCACCGCGCGCCGCGCCGCATAGCCCTGCGCGATTTTCTCAGCCAGCTCCTCGCCGTACTGCGCAACGAGCAATTGCGCAAGATATGCCGGTACACCCTCGTGCATAGTCTTCTCCTTTATCGGGCAGAACCCGTGATCGCTTTCTTTGAATTCTATGATATCATGCGCCGCCCTCAAATGCAAGAAGCGCTGCCGCAGACAAGCCCGGCAGCGCTTTTGTTATTCTCTTCAGTCAAAAAACCGGCGCACATACACGCTCATCCATGCGACCAGCGAGCCGATGAACAGCGTGATGCCCACGGAAACCGGACCGACCGTTGCGCCCAGCAGTGCGCCGCCGACCATCATGAAAAAGTCCCAGGCCGTGCGCACGACGCGGAAGGACCAGCCCTTTTTCGCGGCGATGATCTGCGGAATCGCATCGTACGGCGCAACGCCCATATCCACGCACATATACGTTGACGCTGCCAGCAGAAACAGCGCCAGCGCCGGCACGAAGATGATGATGCGCGCCGTCAGACTCAGGGTTTCCAGCACCGGGAACTGGTCGATCACATACATGAAAAACTCGGCTACATAGCCCACAACCGTCATATTCGCCAGCGTGCCCAGGCCGATGCGGCTCGCATCGTAACGCACGACGAAGATCATCATCAGCAGATTGACCATCAGCTGCAGCGTGCCGAAGGGAATGCCCAGATTCATGCTCAGGCCCAGATTCATCACCGAGCACGGATCCGTGCCAAAGCCGATCATATCAAACACCGCTACGCCAAAGCCCATCAGCGCCACGGCAACAAACAGCGCCGGAACGCGGCGCTCCATCTTCGGGCGCTTCATGCCCGCGATGAACGCCCAGATCTTCTCTTTCATCTCTATCCTCCGTATAAGCGGCTCATGCCGCATTGCAGTCCAGCGCCATATTATACAGAAAGAGACACGAAACATCAAGACAGAAAATACGAAAAACGAGGGGAACGTTCGGGGACGCTGTCCCCGAACCCCTGCAAGGGACTTCGCCCCTTGACCCCATGTTCGCTTCGCGCCTGTTTTA
>CAZACE010000384.1:0-2178 GCA_964483255.1 uncultured Oscillospiraceae bacterium | reverse complement strand
GCATGTCTCGGTCGAGCTTCTCGGCGCTGCCCAGCAGGCGCAGCGCCTGCTCCATCTCCACGATGTTCTGCACCTTCTTGAGGAACCAGGCATCGATCTTGGTCACATCGTAAACATGCTCGATGCTCACCCCGCGGCGCAGCGCCTCGGCCACGACGAAGGAGCGCTCGGTGTCGATCTCATGCAGCTGCCTGTCCAGCTCTTCATCGGTGAGCGCCTCCAGCGCCGGAACGACAAGGCTGTCCATGCCGGTCTCCAGAGACCTGACGGCCTTGAGCAGCGCGCTCTCGAAATTCGTGCCGATGGACATGATCTCGCCGGTCGCCTTCATCTTGGTGCCGATATGCTTATCGGCATAGACGAACTTATCAAACGGCCAGCGCGGGAACTTGAGAACGATATAGTCGACCGTCGGCTCAGCGCAGGCGAACGTGCAGCCGGTAACGCCGTTGGCGATCTCGTCGAGGGTATAGCCCAGCGCGATGCGCGTGGTGACCTTGGCAATCGGATAGCCGGTCGCCTTGGAGGCCAGCGCGGAGGAACGGGAAACGCGCGGGTTGACCTCGATGACGTAATACTTCATGGAATGGGGATCCAGCGCAAACTGCACATTGCAGCCGCCCTCGATACCCAGCTCCGAGATGATATTCAGCGCGGCATGGCGCAGCATATACGCCTCTTCCTCGCGCAGGGTCTGCGTCGGGGCAACGACGCTGGAGTCGCCTGTATGCACACCGACGGGGTCGAAGTTCTCCATGTTGCACACGGTGATGCAGTTGCCCGCGCCGTCACGGATGACCTCGTATTCGATTTCCTTCCAGCCGGCAACGCTCTTCTCGATCAGGTTTTCATGCACGCGGGAGGAGCGCAGACCGTCCGCGCAGATCTCGCGCAGCTGCTTCTCATTCGCCGCGAAGCCGCCGCCCGTGCCGCCCAGGGTATACGCCGGACGCACGATGACCGGATAGCCGAATTCATTGGCAAAATCGACCGCCGGCTGCACGTCGTGGACGATGACGGAGTCAATGCACGGCTCGCCGATATCGATCATCATGTTCTTGAAGTCTTCGCGGTCCTCCGCACGGCGGATCGCGTCGATCTTCGTGCCCAGAAGCCTCACGTTGTACTTTTCCAGAATGCCGCGCTCGTCCAGCTCCATGGCCATATTCAGGCCAGTCTGGCCGCCCAGGGAAGCCAGCAGGCTGTCCGGGCGCTCCAGGGCGATGATGCGCTCGATGGAATCCACCGTCAGTGGCTCCAGATATACCTTATCCGCGATGTCGGTATCGGTCATGATGGTCGCCGGATTGGAGTTCACCAGCACAACCTCCAGGCCCTCCTCCTTGAGGACGCGGCAGGCCTGCGTGCCGGCGTAGTCAAATTCCGCCGCCTGGCCGATGACGATCGGGCCGGAGCCGATCACCAGTACTTTCTTGATCCATTCCTTCTTCGGCATACTCAGACCCCCTTACTTCGCCTCGCGAACCATCGCGAGGAAATCATCAAAGAGATACGTCGTATCGAACTTGCCGCCAAGGCCGGCCGGCACAAACGCCACGGAGAACGCAGCCTTGCCCACGTATTTGAGGCCTTCGACGGTCTTGTCATTCCAGTTGATATGGCTGACGGTCACGCTGCCGGGCAGGTTCTCGCCATCCACAGCGAAGCCTATGGCCTGGCTGGTCACCGCGCAGGTGCCGCGCGCAAAATCCTTGACCGGCTGATTGGAGCCGTGATGGCCATAGAGCATCTTGCTTACCTTACAGCCGCTGGCGAGCGCCATCATCAGATGGCCCGTGCCCACGCCCATGACGGGCTTCTTCTCCATGAGCGCCTTTACGGTCTCTACAATCTGCGGATACTCGTTCGGGTTACCCGGGCCGCAGGAGATGAGCACGCCGTCGCAGCCGCTTTCAACGATCACATTGGCAGATGCGCCTGCCGGGAAGACGGTCACATTCGCGCCGCGCTTCACGATCCAGTCGGTCAGACTCTTCTTCATGCCCAGATCCAGCACGGCAATCTTCACGTCGCCCTCGGTATTTACGTCGTAAGCTTCCTTGCAAGTTGCTTCCATGATCAGATCGCGCTTGCTCTCGCCCAAAGACGCTGCATCCTGCTCACCTTCGACGATCCAGCCGCGCATCGCGCCCTTGTTTCGGATATGGCGGGTGAGCG
>CAZACE010000383.1:0-2178 GCA_964483255.1 uncultured Oscillospiraceae bacterium | reverse complement strand
TCATTGCCAAGGAGAACGTCGTCGGTACGCTGGCCGTCTGCTTCGTCGGCCTGGAGAACCTGATCGATACCGAGGAGCTGGCCCTGATGGAGGGCGCGGGCGCCGAGGTTGCCACCGCCTTTGCGATCACCAAGGTCGCCGCGCTGGCTTACCTCATGTTCAATCTCTTCACCCCGCCGTGCTTCGCGGCTCTGGGCGCTATGAATTCCGAGATCAATGACCGCAAGTGGTTCTGGGGCGGCGTGGCGCTGCAGTTCGCCACCGGCTTCACCGTGGCCTTCGTGGTCTATCAGGTCGGTACCCTCATCACTACGGGCGCGCTGGGCGCCGGCTTCTTCCCGGGTCTGGTCGTCGTGATCGCGATCGCCGCGTATATCGTCAATCTGATCAAGAAGACCGAGAAGAACCTTGCCGCCGAGTACGCGCTCAAGGGCAAGAATGTGGGCTGAGCCCACACCCGCTTCCGAAGAAGTGTGTTGATTGCTGTGGCTTTCTGCTCGCTGCAAGAGGCTGCGAGAGAATTTCAAGCATATTCTGATATGAAAGGAGCAAAAGCATGGCCAATCTGATCACGTTTCTGGTCATCGCCGTGATTCTCGGCGGTGCGGGACTGTATATCTACAAAGAGAAGAAGAGCGGTACCAAGTGTATCGGCTGTCCTGCGGGCAAAACCTGCGGCGGCAATTGCGCCGGCGGCTGCTCCGGCTGTCAGCACAGCGTGAAGTGAGCCTGAATTAGTCCCATAGAACCTCATCGTATTGCCTCGCATAGAATACTGCGGGGTGATGCGATGAGGTCTTTTGTTTTTGCGGGCACCTTGTTCACGTTTGCGATGACCGTGCTGGGTGCAGCGATGGTTTTTTTCTTCAGAAGCAGGATTTCTGCGCGGGCAAACCGCCTGTGCTTCGGCTTTGCCGGCGGCGTGATGAGCGCGGCATCGGTATTCAGCTTGCTGCTGCCGGCGATGGAGCAGGCGGCGCAATCTGGCGATGCACCGTGGAAGGTTGTAATCCCGGGCTTTGCAGCGGGCATACTGCTGATGATTGTGCTTGACGTCCTCGCGGCGCGTTTTCAGGCGCGGGATACGGATCAGGCTGCGCGCAGGCGCGCGATGCTGATCAGCGCAGTGACGCTGCACAACATCCCGGAGGGCATGGCAGTTGGCCTGGCCTTTGCTTCGGCAGCGGGCATGGGTCACGCAGCGCTGGTTTCTGCTGCGGCTGTTGCGCTGGGTATCGGCATTCAGAATATCCCAGAGGGCGCGGCAATCGCCTTGCCGCTGCGCCAGAGCGGCATGAGCCGCATAAGGAGCTTTTTCTTCGGCGCGGCGTCCGGTGCGGTGGAGCCTGTGTTCGGCATGCTCGCGGCGCTGTTTGCTTCGGCTGTATCGGGCATGATGCCGCTGATGATGGCGCTCTCAAGCGGTGCGATGATGTGGGTGGTCTTCTCTGAGATGCTGCCGGAGGGCGGACAGCAGCGCGATGGCGCAGTTCTGGCAGCTGTGGGCTATGTGCTCATGATGGCGCTGGATCTTGCGCTGGGATAACCGGCCTGCTTGCTTTTTGGGGACAATACGGGTATAATAATAGGGCATGAAACATCGTGTAGACAGGAGGCGAAGATGATGACCCCGGAACAGATGGAAGAGCGCGACGTCGTGGAGTTCGTCGATGACGAGGGCAATACGCTGCTGCTGGAAGTGATGGATTACTTCTTCTACAACGGCGAGGAGTTTGCCGCGCTGTGCGACGCGAAGGATGAAGAGGACGAGTCCGAGGAGGATGGCGTCTATATCATGAAGATCAACAGCTTCACCGATGAAAACGGCGAAGAGATGGAAGAATTCGTTCCGCCGGAGGAGTCGCTGATGGAGAAGCTGATCGCCATTGTGCAGACCCGCTTTGACGGCCAGGACGACGAGGACGAAGAATAATCGCGCGAATGAACGCGGAGCGGAAACATGTTCCGCTCCGTTTTTTCTTGGGGACGAGGGGACGTTGGGGCCGCAGGCCCCAAACCCCGCCTGGGGATTTCATCCCCAGACCCCATCTTCGCTGCGCGCATGCGCGCAGCGAAGGTTTAAGGAATTATTGCTTAAAGCCGGCGCGAAGCGAAGAAGGGTCAAGGGATGAAATCCCTTGCAGGGGTATGGGGACAGCGTCCCCATACGTACCCTAT
>CAZACE010000382.1:0-2183 GCA_964483255.1 uncultured Oscillospiraceae bacterium | reverse complement strand
GGTAACGGCGTCCTGCGCCGCGCAGGCGCAAACGTGCATTTCAGGCCGCTATACATTGCCGGAGAATCACCACATGACGCTGGCCTTCCTTGGCGAGGTGCCCGCGGAGCGTCTGTTGGATGCGCGTGATGTGCTTGCGCGCTGCACGGAGGATTTTCCGGCGCCGAAGCTGATGCTTTCCGGCTTTTCGCACTTTGGCAGGAAAGAAAACGGCATCCTGATTCTGCGTGTGAAGAGCGAGCCGGAGCTTGATGCGCTTCATGACAGGCTCGTGCGCGCGCTTTGCGAAAACGGATTGCCGGCGGATCGGGGACCGTTTTCGCCGCATATTACCCTTGCGCGTCATGCGGATGTTACGATGGGCTATCCCGTTTGCCCGCATATGGCGTTTGAAGCCGGTCAGGCGCATGTCTTTCTGAGCGCGCGCGACGAAGAGAATATCCTGCGCTATACGCCGCTGTATACGGTATCATTCCGAAAACAGGATGCGTGAACGGCGTTTCTGGAGAAAATTACCGGAATTGATGAATATGTTTCGTTTCTTTCGGGAAAAATTTAAATTCTTATTGACAAATGTTACAAGTCGTAATAAAATGATGACGTAGTTGAAATGAAAGGAGACGCATGCCCTCATGAAGATTGCGTCAAATAAGAAATGGATCATGGCGGCTGCCGCCGTGCTCATGGTGTGTGTATGCGCTTTTGCTTCGGCGCAAAGCTATAGCCTCGGTGATGAGGCAGTTGAGATTGAAACCATTCAGACCGCTCTGAAGAAGCTGAAGCTTTATTCGGGCGATATTACCGGTCATTACGGCGAAAAGACGATGACTGCCGTCAAGACCTTCCAGAAGCGTAACAATCTGCAGGAGGACGGTATTGCGGGCGAAGAAACCATTCAGGCGCTTTATGAATCCGCTGGCATCAGCTATTCCGACTCCGCGGCGACCTCTTCAGAATCCTATACCGATGCGGGAACCCTGCGTTATGGCAGCAGCAGCGAGGCCGTCCGCCAGATGCAGGAGGACCTCAAGGCGCTGGGCTATTACACCGGCTCGATCACCGGCAGCTTCGGCACACTGACCGAAGCGGCTGTCATGAAGTTCCAGCGCGCCAATAACCTGAGCGCCGACGGCATTGCCGGCGCGAAAACCCTGGCCAAGATTGCGGACAAGGTGGGCGCTTCCTCGAGCAGCTCTTCTTCGAGCAGTTCTTCTTCGAGCAGTTCGTCTTCCGACAGTTCCTCTTCCAGCTCCTCGTCCACGCTGCGCTACGGAGACAAGTCCTCTGAGGCCGTTCGTCAGATGCAGGAGGATCTCAAGGCGCTGGGCTATTACACCGGCTCTGTTACCGGCAACTATGGCAATCTGACCAAGGAAGCCGTGTATAACTTCCAGCGTGCCAACAATCTGAGTGCAGACGGCGTTGCCGGCGCGAAGACGCTGAGCAAGATCGCCTCGGTGCTGGCCAGCTCCTCTTCGAGCAGCTCTTCGTCTTCCTCTTCTTCCAGCAGCTCCTCTTCGAGCAATTCTTCTTCCTCCAGCTCTTCCACCGTGCTTGACACGTCTGTGACGCTGATGAAGAATTCTTCCGGCACCGAGGTTCTCAAGCTGCAGAAGATGCTTGCCTCGCTGGGTTATTACTCCGGCAACCAGTCCGGCAACTTCGGCGATAAGACCCGCGATGCCGTGATTGCTTTCCAGAAGAAGATGGGCCTGACTGCCGACGGCGTGGCCGGCAAGAGTACGCTGACTGCGATCAACGCACAGTACAAGAAGGGCACGACGTCCTCCAGTTCCAGCAGCGTCAGCTCCAGCGATGTGCTCTACCAGAATTTCTATAACTGGCGCAAGAATTACGAAAACGGCGAATACTGCTCCGTTTATGATCCGGCAACCGGCTATACCTGGACGCTGCGCATCATGACCAAGGACGCGCACATGGATGCGGAGCCGGCGACTGCCGACGATACTGCAATCATGAACAAGGCGTTCGGCGGAAAAACGACATGGACGCCCAAGGCCGTGTGGGTTACCTTTGCCGACGGCAAGACCTTTATCGGCTCTACGCATAATGTGCCGCATACCCCGTATCACCTCAAGGATAATAACTTTGACGGCCACCTGTGCGTACACTTCCCGATCTCCATGGAGAAGGCGAAGGAGATTGGCCCGTACGCTACCAGC
>CAZACE010000381.1:0-2198 GCA_964483255.1 uncultured Oscillospiraceae bacterium | reverse complement strand
TCCATCAGGGAGAAGGGATCCTTGGCGGCACGGTCCATCTTGTTGATGAAGGTGAAGATCGGGATATTGCGCAGGCGGCAGACCTTGAACAGCTTGATGGTCTGGGCCTCAACGCCCTTGGCGGCATCGATCATCATCACGGCGCTGTCCGCCGCGACGAGCACGCGGTAGGTATCCTCGGAAAAGTCCTGGTGGCCCGGGGTATCGAGAATGTTGATGTGATAACCGTCAAACTCGAACTGCATCGCAGAGGAGGTGACGGAGATGCCGCGCTGCTTCTCGATTTCCATCCAGTCGCTGGTGGCATGCTTGTCGCTCTTGCGGGCCTTGACGGAGCCGGCGGTGCGGATAGCGCCCGAGTAAAGCAGCAGCTTCTCAGTCATCGTCGTCTTACCGGCGTCCGGGTGGGAGATGATGGCAAATGTCCGGCGGCGGGCGACTTCGCCCTCAAGCGTGCCGGGCAGGATATTTTCAGGCATGGGTGCAGTCCTCCTTGGGAGAGCATATAGTGCTTGGCAATTTCACGTATTTTAACAATTATACAGTATACCACAATACGCATGGATTGAAAAGAAAAAAGGTGCAGAAAAATGATGATTTCATAAGGGGGATTTCATAAGGGCAAAACAACACAAAACGCAGGGCCGGACGGTCCTGCGTTTTGAAAACTCACTTCTTGATTCTCACGTAGTATGCGCGATCATCTTCCCGAACGATATATCCGCCGTTTGCGAGCATCACGCGCAGCGAGGCCGGGTTATCCCGGTTTACTCGCAGATAGATTTCCTCCTCGGGGATGATCCCTTTTGCAATCTCGAGCGTCAGGCGCAGGCCTTCCTTGCCATAGCCCTTGCCCCGGTGCTGCTTGGCGATGAAATAGCCGATATGCCCGCCGCCCGTACGAAGGGATTCGCACAGATGATGGCGGATGCGGAACTGGCCGACGATCTCATCGTTATCCCAGAGAAACAGAAAAGTCTCCGGCACAAAGCCTTCGGGGAGATTTTTACCTCGCGAGTAATCGATCATCTCCTGCAGCGCGGCGCCAAAGTTTTCCCGTGAGATGCCGTGCCAGGGATTGGTCAGCCCGTTTTCGTCTGCGGGCATGCCGCACATAAACGCAAATTCCTTTTTGATGTCGGCGAAGTTTGCCTCTTTCAGATAAAGCACGGAATCCCTCCAATCATCTGTGCAGCAGCTCGCGGCACAGAGCAATCATATCCGCGTTGCCGGAGCTGTTTTCAATCAGCAGTTCGCCCTTGCCGTCCCCAAGAAGACCCTCGGCTTCCAGCCTGCGCTTTGTCTGGCGGGCTGTGCCGGAGCCGCCGTCCAGCAGTGCGGTCTTTTCGCCAAGCAGGCTTTGAATCACCGGCGCAGCGAAGGGATAATGCGTGCAGCCGAGCACGACGGCGTCGAGCCGATCGCGATAGGGGGAAAGCAGCGGCTCAAGCAGCGAGCGCGTTTCATCGCTTTCGGCCTTGCCCTGCTCCACCAGCTGTACAAGGCCCGGCGCGGGAATCTTGTAAACTGTGCAGCTGTCCGTGAAGCGATGCAGAAGCACGTCAAATTTTTCCTCGCACAGCGTCACGGGCGTGGCCATCACGCCGATTTGTCCGCCGGGAAAATGATCAGCCGCGACCTTGAGCGCGGGCTCGATGCCGATGATAATCTTATCCGGATAGATTTCGCGCAGCTCGCGGATTGCCGCTGCGGTCGCCGTGTTGCAGGCGACGACCAAGGCCTTGCAGCCGCGCGCCATGAGCTTTTCGGCGGCGGAGAGAGTCAGCTCGCGCACCTCGCTGGTCGGCCGGGTGCCGTAGGGGGCGTTGGCGGAGTCGCCGAAATACAGATACCGCTCATTCGGCATGAGCGCAAGCAGCTCGCGCAGCACGCTCACGCCGCCCACGCCGGAATCAAACACGGCGATATAATCATGCTTATCGGACATCTTTCCACCAACCTTTCTTTGCTTATCTTATCACGGATAGCACACAAAATGCAATGCATATAAAAAGCGCAGAAGCATGTTCTGCGCTATGTGCCATTTTGCTTTCAGAATACGGTTTCAGCCTTGATGAACGCGCGAACAGGAGAAGCACCAGCTTCCGCCTGCACGTAGATCCATTCGCCATACTGCGCAAGGACGATGATCTGCGTGCCCGGCTCAAGAACTGCCGTCCAGCCGTCAAACGGGTCGG
>CAZACE010000380.1:0-2199 GCA_964483255.1 uncultured Oscillospiraceae bacterium | reverse complement strand
GAGGCGAGCGATCTGCGCGCGGGCGCGGCGCTTGTCGTCGCAGGTCTCATGGCGCAGGGTACTACCGAGATCAGCAATACGCATTTCATTGATCGCGGCTATGAGCATCTGGAGGATAAGCTTTCCGGCCTTGGGGCAAATATTTCCCGCGTGAAATATTGAGCGAAAATTTGAGCGATCCAAAGCGGGTCGCTTTTTCTTTGGGTTTTTCCATGCCGAAAAAAGCGCCGCCCGGCCCGCCGCCTTGCAGGATTGTCACCCCCAAATGGCAAAAACGTTTTCAATCTATCGATCTGACCCGGGCAAATCATGTATTTCTGTTGGTAAAAAGGAACAAAATATCACCAAATGAGCGAAAAAAACCTTGTCTAAACGCAGAAAAGTTAAAACTGCTTTAGTTTTTTCTTGTCACCCAAATTCTTCTATGCTATAATGGACGCTGGTTGCCCCTAAACGGGGCTTAGCATAGATTGAAATTATGAAAAACGCGGCTGCATAGCCGCGCTGAAAACCTGGGAGGGTTTAAACCTATGCCTCTGATGAACGAATACAACAAGGACACCATCAAGGAGTCCATCCTCAACAAGCTGCTGCGTTATTACGGCACGACGATTGAGGAAGCGACCCCGAAGCAGATCTACGCGGCCGTGGCTTCCACCGTCCGTGACCAGATCATGCTCAAGTGGCGCTTTGAAAAGGAAACCCGCCGTGAGGAGAAGGCCAAGCGCCTGTACTACCTCTCCATCGAGTTCCTGACCGGCCGCTGGCTGCACAACAACCTGCTCAACCTCTGCTCCACCAAGGAGTATGAAGAGGCCTTCAACGAGCTGGGTCTGACCCTGCGCGGCGTGCTGCATGAGGAGCCGGAACCGGCGCTGGGCAACGGCGGTCTTGGCCGTCTGGCTGCCTGCTTCCTGGATTCCCTCGCCACCCTGGATCTGCCGGCCATGGGCTGCACCATCCGCTACGAGTACGGCCTGTTCCGTCAGCGCATCGTTGACGGCCAGCAGGTTGAGGTTCCGGATGAGTGGCTCACCTATGGCAATGCCTGGGAGATTCCGACCCAGCGCGACGCTGTGACCGTCCGTTTCGGCGGCCAGGTCATGGAAAACTGGATGGGCGACAAGCACTACGTTTCCCTGCAGAACACCGAAGACGTCATCGCCGTGCCGTATGATCTGCCGATCCTGGGCTACAACAACGAGGTCGTCGATCGTCTGCGCATGTGGAGCGCCGTGCTGCCCAAGAACTTCAACCTGCAGAAGTTCTCCGCCGGCGATTACAACGGCTCCACCGAGGACAGCGATTCCATCGCCGCTCAGATCTCCAAGGTCCTCTATCCGGAAGACAACACCTACAACGGCAAGAAGCTGCGCCTGATGCAGGAGTACTTCCTGGTCTCCTCCACGCTGCAGTATGCCATCAAGGACTTCAAGCGCGTCTACGGCACCAAGATGGATGAGCTGCCGGAGAAGGTCGCCTTCCATATCAACGATACGCACCCGGCGCTGGTCATTCCGGAGCTGATGCGCATCCTGGTGGACGAGGAGCACCTGCCGTGGGAGGTCGCCGAGAAGATCACCGTGAACACGGTTGCCTACACCAACCACACCATCATGGCCGAGGCCCTGGAGAAGTGGCCGGAGAACATGATGCGCGAGACCCTGCCGCGTATCTACGCGATCATGCAGGAGCTCAACCGCCGCCTGTGCCAGAAGCTGTTTGACCGCTTCCCGGGCGAGTGGGACCGCATCGGTCACATGGCCATCCTGGCTTACGACCAGGCGCACATGGCCAACATGTGCATCGCCTACAGCAAGGCCGTCAACGGCGTTTCCCAGCTGCATGGCGACATCCTCAAGCGCTCCACCTTCTCCGACTACTACAAGATCATGCCGGAGAAGTTCATGGCCATCACCAACGGCATCACCCCGCGCCGCTGGCTGATGCTGGCCAACCCGTCCCTCTCCGCCCTGCTGGATGAATCCATCGGCCAGGGCTGGCGCAAGGACACCATGAAGCTGGAGAAGCTGCTCCCGCTGGCGGACGACGCCGCGTTCTGCGAGGCCTTTGCCAAGGTCAAGTATGAGAACAAGGCCCGCTTCTCCCGCTGGATCAACCGCCATCAGGGTCTGGAGCTTGATCCGGACACCATGTTCGACGTTCAGGTCAAGCGTCTGCACGAGTACAAGCGTCAGC
>CAZACE010000379.1:0-2203 GCA_964483255.1 uncultured Oscillospiraceae bacterium | reverse complement strand
CACCGGCTATGCGACCAATACCTATCTCAACCTTTCGCTCTTCTTCGCGTTCGCCGCGATGTTCCCCAATGAGGAGGTCTATCTCTTTGGCATCCTGCCCATCAAGATGAAGTATCTGGCGCTGGTGGACGTGCTCATCTACGCTCAGCAATTCATCACCGGCAGCGCTTCCGTGCGCGTGAATATCGTGCTCTGCCTGCTCAATGTGATCCTGTTCCTGGGCGGCGATCTTCTGCAAACCTTACGCCGCGAAAGTCAATACTGGAAGACCCGCCGCAACTTCCGCAATGTCATGAGAAAATAAATCCCCATTTTAACCACACAAAACAATCCCGCTGCAGAATCATCACCCTGCAGCGGGATTTCTTTATTCTTCTTTTTCGCCGCCAAACAGTCGCTTCATGGTCGTCTTTTCGCCATCGGCCATGACCAACTCATATACGCCCGCAGCGATCATCAGGAACATTCCGGCCACGCCAAAAAGCGAGCCAGCCTCTGAATAGATCATTTCATCAATCATTGCACCCAGAAACAGCGGAATCACGCTCATCACGCACAGCGCAACGCCTCTGCCCTTGCGCTTGCGGGCCTTCTCTTCGATGGATTTTCGCAGCTGCGCAAGCTTTCTTCGCAGGCTGCCCGCCAGGGAGAACTTTTTCCTTTTGATCCGCTTTTCATTTTTCGGCTTGACAGCCGTCACCATCGCATACACGCCCATGCCGATCATCGCAAACATGCCTACCAAGCCGAACATCGCAAGAAAATCCTCGGCCAGCCAGACAACCTCAGAAATCGCCCAAAAGAGCATCATCGGCGCAAGACATGCCACGCACATGAAGACGCCCAGCGCGATCTTATGCATATAGGCGTCGCGCTCGCGGATATAGCATTCGGCTTCCTGCTGCGTGAGCTGCGGCCAGCGGGAAGAATTGGCTTCATCATCAAGCGGGTCGGTTTCTTCAAAGCCCATGTCGCGCATCTGAACAGCGATATCATCAAACTCATAGATCACGCGATTGCGGCAGGAAAGCTCGCTCATCCCCTTTGCCTGCAAATCGTCATAGCGGTCGAGCATCTGAGAAAGCAGACTCACGCGGAATGCATCGGCCATCGGCTCATGCGCAAATGCCGCGGAGCTTTCCAGAATATGACGCTTGAAGGCGAGAATCGTCTCCTCGCTCGCCATGCGCTGCCTGCGCGCCTGTGCCTGCATTACGCTTCCCCTCCGTATGCCAGATCCTTGATCACCTCGCCGGCGAGGATCAGCCCCATCACCGGCGGCACAAAGCTGACGCTGCCCGGCGCATGGCGGCCATTGGAATCATCTGCGACCACACGGACGGGCTCTTCCCTGGAATAGACCACCTTGTGGTGCACAATCCCGCGCTTTTTGAGCTGCGTGCGCATCACGCGGCAAAGCGGGCAGACGCTGGTTTTTGCCAGATCCTCCACCTCAAAGCGCGTGGGATCGAGCTTATTCCCTGCGCCCATGGCGCTGATGATCGGAACATTGGCCGCCTTGGCGCGGCAAATCAGCTCCAGCTTGGCTTTCACGGTGTCGATCGCGTCTACGATGTAATCGTAAACGCCGAGATCCACGCTGTCCGCATTTTCCGGCGTATAGAACATCTGGCGGCAGGTCACAACCGCATTCGGATTGATATCCAGAATCTGATCCCGGATGACCTCCACCTTCGGCCTGCCGATCGTCGAGGTCATGGCGACGGCCTGCCTGTTGATGTTGGTGATTGAAACCACGTCATCGTCAAACACGTCGATCGCGCCGATACCTGCTCGGGCCAGGGCCTGCACGCAGTGCCCGCCAACGCCGCCGACGCCAAATATTGCCACTCGGGCGCCCTCTAAACGGGACATGCCCTCATCTCCAAAGACGAGGGCAGTCCGAATAAATCTATCGGCCATATTAGAAATCGCAGTTGCCCGGCGTACGATGATACGGGATGACGTCGCGGATGTTCTCGATATCGGTGAGATACATCACCAGACGCTCAAAGCCCATGCCGAAGCCGGAATGCGTGCAGCCGCCAAAGCGGCGCAGGTTCAGGTACCAATCCAGAGAATCCTGAGAAATGCCCAGCTGATCCATGCGCGCGGTCAGCAGATCATAGCGGGTTTCACGCTGGCTGCCGCCCATCAGCCCTCTCGTATACAAATGCCTCCCACTCGTGACCGCAGGCTCCAA
>CAZACE010000378.1:0-2207 GCA_964483255.1 uncultured Oscillospiraceae bacterium | reverse complement strand
CCACCTAGGGTTCAAATCCCTAACTCTCCGCCAGAAGAAAACCTCCGAGTAATCGGAGGTTTTTCTTTGTATTTTCACCTTTTTATCGCCGTGTACGTTCTTGACAAGCATATGGAAAAATGCTATGTTTGTCAAAGATATTCACAAAAGCCGCACCACAGGAGGCATTGCAATTCCTATGAAAAACAAGCCGCGCGTCGGGGACAGCTGGCTGCGCTTTTTCGCTTTCTTTATCATCCCCGTTCTCGTTCTCACACTCGCCAACGACATTCTGCTCAAACGGGACGCGACCGCCTACTATACCTTCCGGGAACTGCAGGCGCGCGATGATATCGAACTTGCACTCATGGGTTCTTCCATCGTATTTAATAATGTAAATCCCAACATCGTCACGCAGATTACCGGGAAAGAGGCTTTCGACGTCAGTTCCGCCTATCTTAATCTTCCCGGCATACACGCCGCGGCGAAGTACATGTATAAGCGCAATCAGCCGGAGCACGTCGTGCTGATCCTCGAGCAGGAAATGCTGATTGATCCCAGAGAAAACATTCAGGCGCAGCTGCGGATGATGCCTCTGCTGCACGATCCGATGATCTCCCTTTCCTACTATATAGAGAATTGCCTGCTGGACGGCAAGATACTCGACCGCCTGCTGATGTTTCGCACGATGCCGATCTCTTCTATGGAGGATCTTCGCCTGCGCAGGCTGCTGGAGCAGCATCCCGAGGAATACTACGGCAAACATATCCTCACCAACACTTATGGCCGCTATGAAGGCCACGGGTTCACGCGCATCGTCGAAGAGCTGACCATGCAGCGCCAGATGGAATACCAGACGATCCACCCTGAAGCCTTCGATACGCAAAAAGGCCTTCGCGAGCAGACTGTCCAAAGCCTGCTTAATTTCAAGAAGCTCTGCGAAAAGCACGGCTCCAAACTCCTGATTATCATGGCGCCGACGCTGACCGTTCGCACGCTCAGCCACGACGGTATCGCCGAGAAGAACCGGGCACTCGCCGACTTCTGCCGTGAATACGATATACCCTATATCGATTTCACGCTCGCTAAGCCGGAATTCATGCCGAATCTGGATCCCTACTATTTCGACTGGAATCATCTCAATGGCACCGGTGCGGACCTTTACAGCCGCGCGCTGGGCGAATGCCTGAACCTGTACTTTGCAGGCGAAAACATCGATCATCTGTTCTATTCGTCCGTTGACGAGTATCTCCTGAGTATCGATTTTATCACAAACGCCTGGATCACGGAACGCTTCGGCGCGCAGGAGGATACCTACACAGCAGCCTGCAACCGCGGAAACGGCGTGCCCGCTCAGTATTGCTTTATGCTCAAAAACGCCGACGGCAGTATGACGCCCGTGCGCGATTACAGTGAGGATCCCGTACTGACCGTGCCTGCCGGCACCTATCGCGACAAAGCGCTGTGCGCATTTGTACGCAATCCGGAAAAGCCCGAAAGCACGCCCGTATTCTTTGAGCTGACCGTTCCTCGCAACAACTACTGATATCACCCGTTGAGCAGGAGAAATGCTTATGTCCACATATACCATCATTTATCAGATTCTGGCAGCGACAATTCTCTATTACATCTGCCCTGCGCGCGTGCGCTGGCTGGTGCTGCTTGTATTCAGTTATGTCCTCTTCGCCGCGGGCGGCAGGCAGGCGCTGGCGTTCATCCTGCTGACCACGCTGAGCACCTGGGCCGGCGCGCTGCTCATCGGCCGGATCGCCGACAAAAACAAAGCCCTGCTTAAAGCACAGAAAGATACGCTCAGCCGCGAGGACAAAAAGAAGCTCAAGGACGCCGCGCGCAAAAAGCAGCGCATCGTCTTCTTCCTCGTGCTCATACTCAACTTTGGCCTGCTGGCCGTGCTCAAGTATTTCCCCGGCGCGCCCAATGCCGCCCTGCGCGGGCTTTTCGGCCTGATGGGCAAAAACGCGCCGCTGTCGGTCAAGCTCTTTGTGCCGATGGGCATTTCCTTTTATACCTTCCAGTCAATGGGCTACCTGATCGACGTATACAATGGCAAATATGCCCCTGAGCGCAATGTATTCAAGTTCGCGCTGTTCGTTTCCTTCTTCCCGCAGCTCATCCAGGGCCCCATCGGCCGCTATGATGCGCTCGCGCCGCAGCTGACCGCACCGAACAAGCTTGCCCTTTCCAACATCCGAAACGGCCTCATTCTC
>CAZACE010000377.1:0-2209 GCA_964483255.1 uncultured Oscillospiraceae bacterium | reverse complement strand
TTCGGCTTTGCCGAACTGCCCTGACCGACGAGCGTCGAGCGAGGAGAAAGAAGTCCCTCAGGCAGGTTTGGGCGGCAGCCTAACGTAATCCCCCGCTTCAAATCAGAGTCCAAACAGCACGCTGTTGACGATGCTCTCCAGATATTCCTGACGGCCGCTGCCCGGCAGTTCGGGCGCGCCCATCTCCTCCGCGTAGGCGGCCAGCTCTTCGAGCGTAGTCTCTCCCGCGGCGATCTTGGCGCCGATGCCGGTCTTGTAGCTGGCATAGCGATTCTCAATGAACTCGCCCAGGCGGCCGTCTTCGATCAGCTTTGCAGCCTTGATGAGGCCCAGAGCAAAGGCGTCCATGCCCAGGATATACGCATGGAACATGTCTTCCGGCGTGTAGCTCGGACGGCGGTTCTTGGCGTCGAAGTTGAAGCCGCCGGTCAGGCCGCCCGCCTTGAGCACTTCGTACATGCACATGGTGGTCTCGTAGATATCGAACGGGAACTCATCGGTATCCCAGCCAAGCAGATAATCTCCCTGGTTGGCATCGACAGAGCCGAGCATGCCGTTGATCGCGGAGATGCGCAGATCATGCTGGAAGGTATGGCCGGCCAGTGTGGCATGGTTGGCCTCGATGTTCATCTTGAAATCCTTGTCCAGGCCGTGCGCCTTCAGAAAGCCAATTGCGGTCGCCGCGTCGAAGTCATACTGATGCTTCATCGGCTCCTTCGGCTTGGGCTCGATGTAGAAATCGCCGGTAAAGCCGATGCTGCGGCCATACTTCACCGCCATCTTCATCAGGTTGGCGATATTCTCCTGTTCAAACTTCACGTCCGTGTTGAGCAGCGTCTCATAGCCCTCGCGGCCGCCCCAGAAAACATAGCCCTTGCCGCCGAGCTTGACGGTGATTTCCAGCGCCTTCTTCACCTGCGCAGCAGCGAAGCAGTAGACGTCGGCGGAGTTGGAGCTGCCAGCGCCGTTCATGAAGCGCGGATTGGAGAACATGTTCGCGGTGCCCCACAGGCACTTGATGTTCGTACCCTTCATCTTCTCCAGAATGTAGTCGGAAATCTCATCCAGGCGGCGGTTGGTTTCCTTGATATCGTCCGCTTCCGGCACGATATCCACATCGTGGAAGCAGAAATACTCGATGCCCAGCTTCTGCATAAACTCAAAGCCGGCGTCAACCTTAGCCTTGGCATGTTCCATCGTGCCCTTCTCGGCGCCGAAGGACTTATCCGCCGTGTCGCGGCCGAACATATCGGTGCCGCCGGCACACAGGTTGTGCCACCAGGCCATGGCGAACGGCAGATGCTCGCGCATGGTCTTACCCAAGATCACCTGATCCGGATTGTAGAACTTGAAGGCGAGCGGGTTCTTGCTCTGCGGTCCCTCGTACGGGATCACGGGGATGTTCTCAAAATACATAGCGCGTTCCTCCTGTCTGATTCTTGTTCGATCTATGTCGATTTCATCAAGAGCGGTCTTTATCTGAGCACCGGGAATACTTCCTTGAGCGCCGGATAGATCGTCTTAAACTTCTGATACCGGGCTTCGTAAAGCGCGGTGAGCTCCGCATCCGGCTCAAGCACGGATTCGGTCTTCACAATCGCATCGCAAGCAGCCTGCACGCTCTCGTATGCGCCGCAGGCGACCATCGCCAGCATCGCACCGCCCATGCCCGGGCCCTGCTCGCAGGCGGGGCTTTCCAGCTTCACGCCCAGCACGTTGGCCATGATCTTCTTCCACAGCGGGCTCTTCGCGCCGCCGCCGCATATCTTGGAGCTGCTCACTTCAATGCCCAGGCTGCGGGCGATCTCCACGCTGTCGCGGATGGCAAACGCCACGCCCTCCAGCACGGCCTGCGTCAAGTCCGCGCGGGTGGTATCCATGCTCATGCCGATGAACGTCGCGCGCGCGTCGGTATCGTTGATCGGGCTGCGCTCGCCCATCAGATACGGCAGATAGAACACATTGTTGCGGCCGAGCTTCTCTTCGCTGATCAGCGCCTGCTCGCCGGCATAATCCTTCGTGCCCAGAATTTCATCCATGAACCACTTGTTGCAGGACGCAGCGGAGAGCACGACGCCCATGAGATGATAGCCGCCATCCGCATGTGCAAAAGCATGCAGCGCGTTGTTTTCATCCACGCCGAAGGACTTCGAAGAGATGAACACCGTGCCGGAGGTGCCCAGGCTGATGTTGCAGCCGCCCTCGCCCA
>CAZACE010000376.1:0-2209 GCA_964483255.1 uncultured Oscillospiraceae bacterium | reverse complement strand
AGAGGATGTAGTCGACGCCCTGGGTGATGAAGTTGCGCAGAGCCTTAACCTGATTCTCCTGCTTCTGCTGCGCATCGTCATAGATCATTTCCCAGCCTTCCTTCTCGGCCATGCCGCGGAGGGAGTCGGTGTTGGCGGTACGCCAGTCGGATTCCTGACCGACCTGAGAGAAGCCGATGGTCAGCGCGGATGCATTGGCGATGCAGCCGAGCACGAGCACGAGGGCCAGCGCGAGAGTAAGGAACTTCTTCATAGATGTGCCTCCTATTGATTTTTTAGCAGACGATTTCGTCATGTCTGCTTCTTATATGAAAGAATATCACAATTTTGACAAAATGACAAGGGGATAAATCTCTGAAACTGTAAAAAATAGTGTTAAAACAAGAAGTAAATTGTGAGGATGATACAAATTTTCTGTTATGTTTGATGGCTTTGCGTCAACCTTCGGGAAAACGGACTGTACGCGCAATGATAAAAGGCAGCTACCGCGAAGTGCAGATATATGGTATAATGCATACCATTGATTCACTTTTTTGGAGGTGCGGCGATGAATACCCAAATGTGCGTGAATTCCCTGAACATGCCCCTGCCCGAGGATATCATGAAGCGCAAGTGGGCCGGCGATCTGGACGGCGCGATGAAGGCGATCGATATGCGCCTTGAGGGCGAGATGCCCGACATGCTGCGCGCGCGTCTTGTCTGCGAAAAGGAGCGCATTCGCCGCCTGCCCACGCAGTATCCCTGGAACCGGCAGCAGGCGCTGGAGAAGCTGCGCGAGCTGATCCATGTCGATGTGACCGAGGCGGAATTCGACCGTCTGGAGCTGTCCGGCTGGGTGGATTTTATCTATATAAATGGAGAGAAGCGCTACTTTGTCCGATTCCATCGCAGCATGCTCAAAAACGGCATGCTCGCCCATCTCACCGGCGAAAAGCCGAACCCTTCCCGTCCGTATCTGGACGCGATGATCAAAGAGATCAGGGAAAAGGGCGAAATGAAGCGCCGCATCACGCTGAGAACCAGCGTCAATGTGGATGAAGAGGATTTCGTGCCCGGCGAGTATCTGGCTCATCTGCCCTTCCCGATTGAGGATGCGCAGCAGAGCGATGTTCAGCTCCTGGCCGGCGATCCGGACGGTCTGGGCGATCCCTGTGCCCCGGGCCGCACGGCCTGGTGGAAGCGAGAGCTTAATGAGTGGCGCAATTTCGAGGCGACCTACAGCTATGTGAGCCATATCCGCTATGCCGATCCGCTGCACCAGCCTGCGCCCGAGACGCCGCTGTATCCAGCCTGCGCTGAGCCTTGTGAAGACGATCTGGGAGAGAGAGGCGCGTATCTGCGCTTCACGCCGTATCTGCGCCAGCTTGCGCATGAGCTGACGGGCGGCGAGAGCGCCGACGTCATGAAAGCCTGGCGCATCTATGAATTCGTGACCACGAAGGTCAATTATTCCTTCATGCGCGATTATTTCCAGTTCGACAATCACGGCGAGTACTGCGCGGTGAATCTCAAGGGCGACTGCGGATTGCAGGCGCTGCTGATGATCATTCTGTGCCGCATCGCAGGCATTCCGGCCCGCTGGCAAAGCGGCATGTCCATCGATGCAGACTATGTCGGCAGTCACGACTGGGCACAGTTCTATCTCAAGGGCTGGGGCTGGCTGTTTGCCGATCCGAGCTACGGCGGCAGCGCATACCGCGCGGGCAGCAGGGAGCGCCACGCGTTCTACTTCGGCAATCTCGATCCCATGCGCATGGCGGCCAACCGCGTCTATCAGGCGGAACTGAAGCCGGAAAAGACGCAGCTTCGCGTCGATCCGTTCGATAATCAGTCGGGCGAGCTGGAGCGCGCGGGCGCAGAGCTTCCCTTTACGATGCGCCAGCTGGGCGGAGACGCTGAACTGATTTCCTTTGAAAATCTGTAATCTGCATTTTTTGTTTTTTGTGTGTCATTTGGTTTATGTAAAAAACGGAAGACACAGCACTTTGCGAAAAAGGTTTTGTGAAAAATGAAATATATCCGGCATTAAGATTGCATTTTTCTCCAAAGTATGGTATTGTAGCACAATACCAGCCTTTTCCGCTGGCGATTAATGTAAAGGGGGACCTCATCATGAAGAAAATGATGGCGCTGGTGCTGTGCCTGGCTGTTGCCATGAGCATGGCCATCATGCCTGCTGCTGCGGACAACGCATACCGCACGCTGTATT
>CAZACE010000375.1:0-2212 GCA_964483255.1 uncultured Oscillospiraceae bacterium | reverse complement strand
CTCAAACATCATGTCAACCGTCGCGTCGCACGGCGCGACAACACGGCCGGCAGCCGGCTTGATCGCCATTCCCTTGCCCAGCATTTCCTCAGCGAAGGTCGGATCGTTTACCTCAGAAAGCGGCACAGCCTCGCCAGTGATCGGCGCGCAAACCTCGTCCAGCTTCTTGCTAAACAGCTTATCAAATAGTCCCATCGGGTTTTCCTCCTACTATAATAAAGTCGTAGTTACGCTAACCTTCGTAAGTGACAAAACGATTTGGAAGGAGAAGGAGCGTAGCGACTGAGCCTTCCAAATCGCGCGGCACAAGCCGCCTCCATTCGTTATCGAAATCCGCAAAGGATTTTGGTATAATTTTCTCGTGCGGACAGAGGATCACGTATCCCTCCATGCGGCTTTCTGTCCACTTTTTGAAGAGTGTGGCCTCTGTCCTTACGGGATTTCACTTATGAGCCGGATGTCGCAGCTTATTTGCTGTCTTCGTATTTCGCAGTAGGTTTTGACCCGTATCGCCCAGAGGACTGTCCGCAACATCATTTTCGAGGTGTTTTCCATGCTCATCGTTGGAATTGATATCGCCAAGCGCAATCACGAAGCGTCTGTCATTTCGCAGGATGGCAGCCTTGTACGAAAAGCAATCCGTTTTGCCAATTCGCAGTCCGGCTACAACAAGCTCATGGATATGGTTCGCAGTCTGAACGAGCCGGTTATTTTCGGCATGGAAGCCACCGGTCATTATTGGCTGACACTTTATACTCACCTTCGCAACGACGGTTTTACCGTCCATGTCATCAATCCTATTCAGTCCGATGCGCTGCGCGGCATGTATATCCGAAAGACCAAGAACGATGCTATTGACAGCGTGATCATTGCCGACGTCATTCGCTTCGGTCGCTATTGTGAAACTCGCGTAGAGCCTGGCGATCTTCAGGCTATGCGTGAACTTTGCCGTCAGAGGTTTTACATTATTGACATGGCCTCCGACCTCAAACGAAAGGTAATCGCTCTTCTTGATCAGGTTTTCCCTGAATACGAAAAGCTCTTTTCCGATACCTTCGGAGCTTCTTCTATGGAAATCCTTTCTCAGTACACCACGCCTGAAGAATTGCTTGCTGTTGATACCTGTAAGCTGGCTCAATTGCTTGAATCTGCCAGCCGTGGCAAACTCGGTATGGAAAAAGCTAAGCAAATCCAGTCTGCTGCCAGGAGTTCCTTTGGCGTTGTCCTTTCTTCAAACAGCTTTGCACTCATCATCCGGCAGTACATTGAGCAGATCCATTCTTTAGAATCCTCTGTTGATATCTTTGACGCCGAAATCTCACGCCTTCTTGCTGGTTTTGATACGCAGCTCACAACCATTACCGGCATTGGTCCAACTCTGGCTGCTGTCATTCTCGCAGAAATCGGCGGTAATATCTCACGTTTCTCTTCGCCCGCCAAACTTGCTGCTTATGCCGGCGTTGATCCAACTATGAAGCAATCCGGTGACTTCACAGGAACTCGCATGAAGATGTCCAAGCGTGGCTCTCCTTATCTTCGTCGTGCGATCTGGCTGGCTTCTACAACCGCCGCTTTCAAAGATCCTGCAATCCATTCCCTTTACCTACGCAAGCGTGCTGAAGGTAAAGACCACATGACTGTAATTGGGCACATCTGTCGCAAGATGATTTCCATCATCTTTGCCGTTCTTCGTGACAACACCCCTTACGTTCCCGCTGTCATTCCTGATTAACCTCTTGACTTTTCATAGCCGGTCTTGTTTTCTTTTCTATCTGATAGACGACAGCATGCGGCGCATAATTTCATCCGGATTCTAAAAAATACCCGAAATACAAAAAGCTGCAGAGGGTTTCCTCTGCAGCCAAGGCTCATATTCTGGTCGCGTCCTTTTCAAAGCGGATCGCATAACGGAAAGCCAGGCCCAGCACCAGCGCCGCCGCGCACGCCCACGGCGCTAGCAGCACCGCAAGGATCGCATACAGCGCCGGCAGATCGGCCACCTTCTCGTATCGCGAGGTCACAATCACACGCAACGCCATCAACGGCCCCAGCGCGCTTAGCAAATTGTTCTTGATCTGTTCAAAATCCATATGCAGCGCCTCCTTATGCCTTCACAATGCGCGCCCGCATGCCAAACGCCACCACCAGCAGCGCCGTAAGCAGCGCCAGGCGGATGCTGCTCAGCCCTGCAAGCACGGCAAGCCACATCGGC
>CAZACE010000374.1:0-2234 GCA_964483255.1 uncultured Oscillospiraceae bacterium | reverse complement strand
GTTTTTCTGCGAAAAATCGGCTTTTATCCTGACAACTCTTTTTTCAAACCTTCGTTCTCGGCGCAGAGCTGGTATTCAGTCTGCCTTTGTCGGAAGAAGGGTGCAGGGACGATGTCCCTGCCGGGGTTTGGGGCAGAGCCCCAAGAAAGGCACTCTCATGACCGAAGCAGAAGCGATAGCAAGAATTCATAGCGTCTATCCCTCCGGAAAAAAAGAGGGTTTGACGAATATGCGAGCGGTCATGGCAAGGCTTGGCAATGTGCATGAAAGCGTGCCGATGATCCATGTCGCCGGTACAAACGGCAAGGGATCGACCTGCGCGATGCTTGAGCGCACGCTGCGCGAGGCGGGCCACACAACCGGTCTGTATACATCGCCCTATATTGAGCGATATAATGAGCGAATAAGAATCGGGGGCAGGCCGATCGACGGAGAGCGGCTTGCCGGACTGGTTGAACAGGTCTGGACTGTAATCGAGGATTGCCGCAAAGAGGGCCTTTGCATCACCGAGTTTGAGCTGGGTACGGTGCTCGCTTTCCTCGCGTTCGCGCAGGAAAAGGTTGACATTGCGATCATTGAGGTCGGCCTCGGCGGACGGCTCGATCCCACGAACATCATTCATCCGCTTGTCAGTGTGATCACCAATGTGGGTATGGATCACATGCATTTTCTGGGCAATACCAGAGCAGAGATCGCCATGGAGAAGGCCGGGATCATGAAGCCCGGCACGCCTGTCGTGCTGGGCTGGCAGGAGGAGGATGTCCGTGCCGTGCTGCTGGATGCGGCAGGCAGGCTGAATATTCCTGTGCTGGAACCGATGGCAAAAAATGTGCGCGAGACGAGCCGGAATATCGCGTTTGACGCTGCGCTTCCGGGCGGGGAGATCGAAGATCTGTCCCTCTCGCTGACCGGCCGCCATCAGGCAGATAACGCGGCGGCTGCGCTGGGCGCGCTGCATGCGCTGAAAGGGCGCGGCTATGACCGGATTACGGAAGAAACAATCCGCAAGGCGTTTGCCGACGTCCACTGGCCGGGCAGGCTGGAATTTTTGGGGAATGTAATTCTGGATGGCGCGCATAACGAGCCCGGTGTGAAAGCGTTGTGCGCGTATATGGATAAGTGGCTCCCCAGGGAGAAAACCATCCTGCTCACGGGCATGATGGAAGATAAGGACGTAGAGCGCATGACGGCGATGCTTGCGCCGCGAGTCAGTTGTGTTGTGACGACGCAGCCGGCTATTCCGCGCGCGATGGCGGCGGAAAAGCTCACGCAGGCGTTTGCGGCGCATGGCGCGGACACGCGGGCGATTGCTGATCCCAAAGCGGCGCTTGCGCATGCCAGAGAAATCGCAGGAGAAAACGGCACGGTGCTCTGCGCCGGGTCGCTGTATCTGATCGGAGAAATCCGGACGCTGCTTCGGCAGGAAAAGGAGTTTGAAGATGTCATTTGAAACAAAAACCGAGCAGGTGAGCAGCCAGATGCTTGCCCAGGAGGGCGAAGCGTTCAAGCACCTGAGCGTCATGCTCGAAGAGACGGTAGATATGCTGAACGTCCGCGAGGGCGGAATCTATGTCGATGGCACGCTTGGCGGCGGCGGTCACAGCGCCGAAATCCTGCGCAGGTTGAATGGCACGGGTCATCTCTATGGCATTGACCGCGATAACGATGCGCTCGCTGCCGCGGCCGCACGCCTTGGCGGAGCTGGTAATTTCACCGCGATCAAGGGCAACTTCCATGACGTGAAGGAGCTGTTGGCCGAAAAGGGCGTTGAGAAAATCGACGGCATGATGATCGATCTGGGCGTAAGCTCCTATCAACTGGATACCGCGGAACGCGGCTTTTCCTATCATGCCGATGCGCCGCTGGATATGCGCATGGATCAGGAGCAGGTGTTGACGGCGGCGGACATCGTGAACACATGGAGCAAAGACGAGCTTGTGCGCATCCTTCGCGATTACTCGGAGGAGAAGTGGGCGGTGCGTATCGCGGAGATCATCCTTGAGCACCGCGCTCAAAAGAAGCTGGAAACCACGGCGGATCTGGTTGCCTGCGTGGATGCGGCGATTCCCAAGAAGATCCGCATGCAGGACAGCGGTCACAGCGCGCGCAGGACGTTCCAGGCGCTGCGCATCGCGGTCAACGATGAGCTCGAGCCGCTGCATAAGGCGCTGGAGGATATGGCCGATCTGCTCAGCCCCGGCGGCCGGCTGGCGGTGATCACGTTCCATTCCCTC
>CAZACE010000373.1:0-2243 GCA_964483255.1 uncultured Oscillospiraceae bacterium | reverse complement strand
TCGCAGTCGGCGTCGGCGTCGGAATGGGCGTCTCAACGGTCATCGGCGTCGCAGTCGGGGTCGGCGTCGCAGTCGGGGTCGGCGTCGGCTTCACAAGCAAGGCGCTTACCTGATCACGGAAGAAGAACATGCCGCCAGCAACCACAAGCACACAGAGCAGCAGCGCAACAAGAAGTGCGATCAGGCAACCGCCATTCTTCTTTTTCTTCTTGCTCTTGACCTTGCCGGTCTTGGCGGTCTTCTTGCTCGCCTTCTTCACCGGCACTTCGTCCTCGTCATCCTCGTCGTCATCCCACTCAGGCACGTCGTCCTCGGGGAAATCAACCTTGACAGGCTCAACAGCGCGCTTGGCGCCAGC
This sequence comes from uncultured Oscillospiraceae bacterium, assembly GCA_964483255.1. Classification (GTDB taxonomy): domain Bacteria; phylum Bacillota; class Clostridia; order Christensenellales; family Aristaeellaceae; genus Ventricola. The sequence continues at coordinate 1,885 of CAZACE010000373.1, read as the reverse complement.
AGATTTCGCCTGCGGCTGCGCCACGGGAGCGACGACCGTCTCCTCCGCTGCGGAAGATTCTTCGGCGGCCGACATCTGCGCTCTGGCAAATTCTTCAAAAGCCTGCTCTTGTGCAGCAGCACGCCTGCGTCTGCGCGGAGCGGGCGTTCCATTCATCTGTTCGTCCAAATCTAGCACCTCTTTCAGACAATATGGTCTTTTACCATTATACAGGATAATTTCTGTTTTCTCAATCCCATTTTCAAGAAAAGCTGGGCACAAGTGATTTATCATGCGCTTTTTTCTGCCAAATACATATAATGGCAGCAGAAAGCGCGCCTGTCGTGCGGCTTTTTTCCATGAAAGGATTGTGATTGCAATGCTGCTGCCCATTTCTCCCTACGCGCTTCTGTGCGCAAGCAAGCCAAAGCCACCCGAATCCTTCTCAACGCAGTACGATCTCTACAGCCTGTCCCAATCGGCAAGCGTCTCCCCCGGCGCTGCTGTGTCCTCAGAATCCGCACTGCATGATGCGCCAGAGAAAAACATGCCTTTATCCGCTGCACCGGCAAAGAAAACACATTACATCTCCGATATCCACAATCGCCACACAAGCGCCATGCGCCGCTCATCTCAATCACCGGCTTCGCTCTAAATCAAACGCCGCCCAAAGGGCGGCGCTGTTTATTCTTCCTGCCAGCATCCATTCCGATAATGCACACCACACAAACAGGGCGGCGGCGGCCAGCGACGCTGTGCAAATACATGCTGCTTTTTCTCGCGGTCCTCCATCTCTTTTTCTGGCACATCCGGCTGCACAGAATTCCGCTGCATTCCTCTTTCGTCTGCAGCCCCTACACACGCCTTTTTCCTGCCCATCCATTTTTCAAACGCACATCGCATGGATTCATCTGAAAACAAAAGCAGTTTTTCTCCCCGGAATACATAGCAGCCGGTTATATCCCCTTTGCATGCAAACCGCTGCTCAAAGTTCCCTTCCTCCATGATGTATACATGCTGCGATCCGTCAGCATAGACAAGCGCAAGCTCTGCCGGCCTTTCCATCTGCGTACGGCAAAACACGGTGCCATCCATCATACGCAGATATCCTGCCGGATGATTGGTTATATCCTTGAGTACGGCGCTTTTTCCCACACAATCCCTCCCAGTATTCGCCTGCAGGCATTCTATGCCGGATTCCCGCTTGCCTTGCACGGTATTTCGCTGTATAATAAAGATCATTGATTATCGTTATGGAGGCCTGTTTGTGCGAAATATCCGATTTGCTTTATATATATGCGCCTTGTTTCTGCTTCTTTTCTGCACGTCTGCGCTTGCCGATCCCCAGGATACGGGATATGACGTCTGCTATGCAGATTTCATGGAAAACGCCGACGCCAGCGGAAAACCCGAAATTCTCTATACCGGCAAGACGATCATCAGTCTGAACATGCGCAGCGAGCCCGATCCTGACAGCGCCTCTCTGGGTCAGTTGACGGACCGAAAAACCGTGCAGATCTGGGGCTATGACCAGGCCTGGCTCTTCTGCTGGAGCGATGAGGTCGGCGTATACTACATCCGCCGCCACAATGTGGATACCATTGAGCCAGTTTCGGCGGATGTCCCGCCTTACGGCGTGGTTCTCAACCGTTTTGTGGCCTTCACTGCCAAGGATACCAGTCTTTACGCTGAAGCCAGCGAAGACGCCGAGGAGATCGTCCCGATGCCCGCGGGCACGCGCGTGAGCTTTTGGATGATCCGCGACGGATGGGCTGTGGTGCCCTACAACCGTCTGGTCGGCTATCTGTACGTCGGCGATCTGGCAGAGCTCACCCCCGTCGCGCCCAGTGCGCAGGATGCGCAGGAGGATGACATCATCGCAGCGTTCACCACGTTCTATTCCACC
>CAZACE010000372.1:0-2255 GCA_964483255.1 uncultured Oscillospiraceae bacterium | reverse complement strand
GTCCATGATCACCGAGGCGGTTTCCCAGGTGGTCGGCCGCGAGATGAGCGTGGAGCTGATGAGCGTCAAGGAGCGCATTGCCTGGCAGGAGAATCAGAAGAAGGAAGAAAGCCGTCCGCTGCAGGGCGTCAATACCTTCAATCCCAAGTCCACGTTCGATACGTTCGTCGTCGGCTCGTCCAACCGCTTTGCGCACGCGGCCTCGCTGGCCGTCGCCGAGGCGCCGGGCATGGCTTATAACCCGCTGTTCCTCTATGGCGGCGTGGGTCTGGGCAAGACGCATCTGATGCATGCCATCGGCCATTTCATTCAGGATCATTTCCCGAATATGCGCATGCTCTATCTGCCCAGCGAAATGTTCACCAACGAGCTGGTCTCTGCGATTCAGAAGAACAAGAACGTCGAATTCCGCGAGCGCTTCCGCAATGTGGATGTGCTGATGATCGACGATATCCAGTTCATCGCCGGACGCGATACCACGCAGGAGGAATTCTTCAATACCTTCAATGCGCTGCACTCCGCCGGCAAGCAGATCATCATCACCTCCGACCGTCCGCCGCGCGAGATTGCCCGCCTGGAGGAGCGCCTGCGCTCCCGCTTTGAGTGGGGTCTGATTGCTGACATTCAGAAGCCGGACTTTGACACCCGCATTGCGATCCTGCGCAAGAAGGCGGAGAACGAGGGCATCGAGGTCAGCAACGAGATGCTCGAGCTGATCGCCGGAAGGGTGGAGAGCAACATCCGCGAGCTGGAGGGCTCCCTCAACCGCGTGAATGCCTATGCCAAGCTCAACGGCTGCGCGATCAACGAGGACGTCATCGCCCATGCGCTACACGACATCGCCGTCGTGCGCGATCCCAAGCGCATCACACCGGATCTGATCATCGACTGTGTGGCCGATTATTACGGCCTGAGCGCTGCGCTGGTGCGCGGCAACTCCCGCAAGAAGGAGATTGCGCTTTCCCGCCATGTTGCCGTGTATCTCACGCGAGAGATGACCGGCCTTTCGCTGCCGCGTATCGGCGACGCATTTGGCCGCGATCATTCCACGATCATCAATTCCTGCGAGAAGGTGGGCAAGATGCTGGAAGAGGGCGGCGAGATGAAGGCCGTCATTGCCGATCTCAAAAAGATCATCACCGAAAAATGATATAAGCTTCCCAAAGAACTCTGGAAACGGAGTTCTTTTTGTTTTGCCCGAATTCTTCATTGCATTTCGGTTCAAAATAAAACCCAATGACCGGAAAGGAATGGATTCGCATGAGCAAAGAAAGCATCCGCCCGTTTGGCCTGCGGGATAAGCTGGGCTATCTCTTCGGAGACTTGGGCAACGACTTTACGTTTATTCTCTCCACGATGGTGCTCATGAAATTCTATACGGACGTCGTGGGCGTTTCTGCCGGTGTGATTGGCACAATCATGATGATTGCGCGCTTTGTGGATGCGTTTACCGATGTGACCATGGGCCGCATTTGCGATCGCAGCCGGGTGAAGCCGGGCGTGGGCAAATTCAGACCGTGGATTCTTCGCATATGCGTGCCGGTGACGGCGTCGTCGTTTCTCATGTATCAGAGCGGCGTCGCATCCTGGCCGTATGCGGCGAAGGTTGCCTATCTGCTGGTGACCTATATTCTCTGGGGATCTGTGTTTTATACGGCGGTGAATATCCCCTACGGATCGATGGTCTCGACAATTTCCGATGATCCGCTGGAGCGGCAGAGCCTCTCCACATATCGCTCTATCGGCGCGACGCTGGCGGGCACGTTCATCGGCGTGCTGCTGCCCGCGCTCGCCTATGAAAAGATTGACGGCGCAGAAACGCTCATCGGCTGGCGGGTGACATTGGCAGCCGGCGTGTTTTCGATCCTGGCTATTTTGGCGTATCTTGGCTGCTATGCGCTCGTGCGCGAACGCGTCGTGCCCGATGAGACGCAGGCGAAGCGCCCCCATAAGCCCGTGCTGGAGATGATCCGCGAAGCGCTTGGGAACAGGGCGCTGATTTCGATTATCGTCGCCTCGATCGTCATGCTGCTCGCGCAGCTGACCATGCAGAACATGGGCGGCTATATTTTTCCGGATTACTACAATAACGCCAGCGCACAGTCGGTTTCCACGGTGTTGATGACGGCGAGCATGCTGCTCTCGGCGGCGTTTGTACGCCCGCTTGCTGCGCGCTTTGGCAAGGCGGAGGTGGCGGCGGCGTCCAATCTCTTTGCGGGTCTGGTGGCGGCGGTGACATATCTGCTGCGGCCGGA
>CAZACE010000371.1:0-2262 GCA_964483255.1 uncultured Oscillospiraceae bacterium | reverse complement strand
GGAGAAGGGAATGACCTGCCAGGGCTGAACGGCCAGCGCGCGGCAGATCGGCGCAATGTGCTTCATGCGCGCGCCGCGGCTGATCTTGTCCGCCTTGGTCGCGATCACCGTGAACGGAATGCCCGACTGGCGCAGGAAGAGGTTCATCTCCTTATCCTCCGTCGTCGGCTCATGGCGGATATCCACCAGATGGAACACATGGCACAGATCCTCCGTCGTAGCGAAGTAGTTCTGCATCATCTTGCCCCAGGATTCCTTCTCGGTCTTGCTCACCTTGGCAAAGCCATAGCCCGGCAGATCGATGAAATTGACCTCCTGATTGATCTGGAAGACGTTGATCAGGCGGGTCTTTCCGGGCGTAGCGCTGGTGCGCGCCAGCTTGCCGCGGTTGGTCAGCTTGTTGATCATCGAGGACTTACCCACGTTGCTCTTTCCGGCGAAGGCCACCTCCGGACAGCCCTTCGTGGCGAATTCGCCGTACTCCTTCATCGAGGTAATAAAGTCCGCGCGTTTGACTAACATATTTTTCTCCTATTCTCAGGCATGCAGTCCGGCAGCAGGCGCCTGATCCGCAGACACAGGCATACCGGACATCGCAGCTTTGGTATTCTTGATCGGAGTCGGCTTCTCGCAAAGCGCCGCAGCGAGCACGGTATCCACCGTCTCCGCCGGGATGATGGTGATCTCCTCGCGCACATTTCCCGGAACTTCCTCCAGATCCTTGAGGTTTTCCTTGGGGATGAGCACCGTATCGATGCCCGCGCGATGCGCCGCCAGCAGCTTCTCTTTCAGGCCGCCGATGGGCAGCACACGGCCACGCAGCGTAATTTCGCCGGTCATCGCCACGTTCTGGCGAACAGCAATGCCCGTCAGCGCGGAAACAAGCGCCGTGGTCATCGTCACACCCGCGCTCGGGCCGTCCTTGGGCACAGCGCCCTCCGGTACGTGAATGTGGATATCCAGCGTCTTGTAGAAGTCATCGGCAATGCCCAGCTCCTTCGCATGCGCGCGGACGTAGGATTTCGCTGCACGGGCGCTCTCCTTCATCACGTCGCCCAGGCTGCCGGTCAGTTCCAGCTGACCCGTGCCCGGCATGGTCGTCGTCTCAATCTGAAGCGTATCGCCGCCAACGACGGTATACGCCAGACCGTTGACCACGCCAACCTCCGGCCTCTTTCCAGCCTTTTCATAGTGATAGCGCGGCGCGCCGAGGAACTGCGCAAGTTTTTCCTGCGTGACGCTTACGCTCTCGATGTCCTCGTCGATCATCTGCACGGCGCTCTTGCGCACAACCTTGCCGATCGTGCGCTGCAGACGGCGCACGCCCGCCTCGCGGGTATAGCCCTGAATCAGCGAGCGCATGATCTTGTCGGTCAGCTTCACGCTCTTTGCCGGCAGGCCGTGCTCCTCAATCTGCTTGGGCAGCAGATGGCGCTTGGCGATATTCAGCTTTTCTTCCTCCGTATAGCCGCTAACCTCGATGAGCTCCATGCGGTCCAGCAGCGGACGCGGAATGGTATCCACGGAGTTTGCCGTGGTGATGAACATCACGCCGGAGAGATCAAACGGGCACTCCAGATAGTGATCGCGGAAGGCGTTGTTCTGCGCGCTGTCGAGCACTTCGAGCATCGCGCTCGCCGGATCGCCGCGCACATCGGAGGCCATCTTGTCGATCTCGTCAAACAGGAACACCGGATTGAGCGTGCCCGCCTGCTTGATCGAGGAGATGATACGTCCCGGGATCGCGCCGATGTACGTGCGCCTGTGGCCGCGGATTTCGGCCTCGTCGCGCACGCCGCCCAGCGACATCTGGACGAACTTGCGTCCCAGCGCCCGGGCGATGGATTTGGCGATAGAAGTCTTGCCCACGCCGGGCGGGCCGACAAAGCAGAGCACGGGGCCCTTCATGTTGTTCTTGATGCGGCAGACAGCCAGATACTCGATCACGCGCTCCTTGACTTCCTCAAGGCCGTAGTGATCCTCCGCCAGCACGCGGCGCGCACGCTTCAGGTCCAGATTATCCGGCGTATTCTTTCCCCATGGCAGATCGAGCATCCACTCGATATACGTGCGGCTCACGCCGATCTCAGGGCTGCCCGGAGCCATACGGGAGAGGCGCTCGAGCTCACGCTCGGTCTTCTCCTTCGCCTCATCGTTCATGGGCGTCTTTTCCAGGCGCTCGCGCAGGTCCTCCACATCGGTGGCATCCTTATCGCCCAGCTCCGTCTGGATCGCCTTGATCTGCTCTCGCAGATAGTAATC
>CAZACE010000370.1:0-2285 GCA_964483255.1 uncultured Oscillospiraceae bacterium | reverse complement strand
AACTGTATATTGTACATCATGATTCGTGATAATACAAGGATTTCCGGCAAAAAGTCAACGAAGGACGTTAGGACTGCCGCCCTAAAACCCGCCTGGAGACTTCGTTCCCAGACCCCATGTTCGCTTCGCGGCGATTACAAGCAGGTTTGCTTAGATCCTCGCCACGCCGCTCTTGCGCGCCGCCTCAGCGACAGCCGCCGCCACGGCCGGACCCACGCGCTTATCAAACGCCTTGGGCATAATATAATCCGCGCAGCGCTCCTCGTCGGAGACAAGGCTCGCAATCGCGTAGCTTGCAGCCATCTTCATCTCCTCGTTGATATCCTTAGCGCGCACGTCCAGTGCGCCGCGGAAGATGCCCGGGAAGGCAAGCACGTTGTTGATCTGGTTCTTGAAATCGCTGCGGCCGCTGCCGACAACCACTGCGCCCGCTTCTTCGGCTTCGGCCGGGAAGATTTCCGGCACGGGATTGGCCATCGGGAAAACGCATGCGCCCGGCGCCATGGAGGCGACCATCTCCCTGGTGACGATGCCCGGCGCGCTCACGCCGATGAACACATCCGCGCCGCGCATGGCGTCCGCCAGCGTGCCGGTGATGTGATTCGGATTGGTCTTGCGGCTCATCTCCTCATGCGCGGGGTTGAGGCCCTCCATGCCCTCGCAGATGATTCCGAAGCGATCGACAAGGATCAGATCCTTGACGCCCAGATTGAGCAGATGCTTGCCGATGGCCACGCCCGCGCTGCCCGCGCCATTGATGACCACGCGCACGCTGCCCATCTCCTTGCCCACAACCTTGAGCGCATTGATCATCGCCGCGGCGACAACGATGGCCGTGCCGTGCTGATCGTCATGGAAGACGGGAATATCGCAGATCTCCTTGAGCTTGCGCTCGATCTCAAAGCAGCGCGGCGCGGAGATATCCTCCAGATTGATGCCGCCAAAGCTGCCGGAAATCAGATAGATCGTGCGCACAAGCTCGTCCACGTCCTTGCTGCGGATGCAGATCGGGAAGGCGTCCACGCCGGCGAATTCCTTAAAGAGCACACACTTGCCCTCCATCACCGGCATGCCGGCCTCCGGGCCGATATCGCCAAGGCCGAGGATCGCCGTACCGTCGGTGATGACAGCGACCATGTTCGCGCGGCGGGTCAGCTCATAGCTCTTATTGTAATCATCGCGGATCGCAAGGCACGGCTCGGCCACGCCCGGTGTATAAGCCAGGGAGAGCTCCTCGCTGTTTGTCACATGCGCGCGCGCGGTGACTTCCAGCTTGCCCTGCCACTCATAGTGCTTTTTCAGCGCTTCCGTTTTGATATCCATTGATAAACGCCCCTTTCGTTTCAGGCTTTATGTTTTATTTCATGTTATTTTATGATACGTCAGCCGGAAAGAAAATGCAATCCCCAGCCGGCAGGAAAAGCACATGTCCAGCGCGAATTTTAAAACTGTTACGGACAATTAGTGAGAGGGGCCTTTGCGCATGAAACCCAGCCGGGAAAATATCTTCCATCTTCTCGCCCGCATGGAGCAGGACTGCGGTCTGCCCGAAGGCGGCCCGATTTCCATATTCGTTTCCGATTCCTATGGCACACTGCGTCTGCATCCCACGCAGTTGGTGATGCGCACGGAGGGCGACACGGTTTTCGTTCGTATAAGCCGTCTTCCCTTTGTAAAGCCGATGATCTTCTCCCGCCAGGCACTGAAGACGGCCAGGATATGAGGCTTTGCGGCCTTTGGTTCCATGTTTTATGCACAATAAAAGACGCAGACCGTTTGGTCTGCGTCTTTTGTTTGCAAAAAATTATTCGACGTTGCGGATAGAGGTCGCGATCGCCACAGCGGTCTCCACAAACGCCGCATCGGAATCCGGGGTGAACCAGAACATGTACAGGTCCGGCTCAGCGCGGTCCAGGCCGGCTGCACGGTATTCAAGCTCTTCCATCATCGCAAGCATACTCAAGCTGAGATTTCTGTTAGTCCTCCATCAAGCGGAAATTGCCAAAGGGGAAGACAACAGCACGAACATGACCCTTGATCTCGTCGCGGGAGAGCGGGCCGACCATGGCGCTGCGGCTATCCTTCGAGTTGTTGCGGTTATCGCCGATGACGAAGTAATGTCCCGGCGGCACGGTATAGGGTCCAAAGTAGGTCTGGTTCGGCGTCATCTCGAAGTTCTGCTCGATGTGCTTGCCGTCTACATACAATTCGCCCGCGCGCAGCTCGATCGTCTCGTCCGGCAGGTCGATCACGCGCTTGACGCGGTACATGCCGGCGCTGGTGTT
>CAZACE010000369.1:0-2287 GCA_964483255.1 uncultured Oscillospiraceae bacterium | reverse complement strand
GTGAGCAGGTCATAGCGCGTCTCGCGCTGGCTGCCGCCCATCAGTTCGCCGGAGCCCGGCACCAGCAGGTCGACCGCGGCGACGGTCTTGCCGTCGTCGTTCTGATACATGTAGAACGCCTTGATGTCCTTCGGCCAGTCATAGACAAAGACCGGGGACTTGAAGTGCACATCGCACAGATACTTCTCGTGCTCCTTGAAGATATCCTCGCCGTACTTGGCCTCATGCTCGAAGTCCGCGTTCGCGTTACGCAGGATGGTGATGGCCTCCTCGTGCGTCACGCGGGCAACGGTAGAGGTGGTCAGCGCCTGCAGCTTTTCGATCAGGTTGCTCTTCGCATAGCCCTGCAGGAACGTGAGCTCCGGCATCGCCTTGTCGAGCACTTCCCTGACCACGGTCTTGAGGAAGTCTTCCTCAATATCCATCAGCTGATCCAGATCGCAGAAGCAGATTTCCGGCTCCATCATCCAGAACTCGGCCAGATGGGTCTTCGTGTTGGAATTCTCCGCGCGGAAGGTCGGGCCGAAGGTATAGATGCGCTTATAGGCCATGGCGTAGGTTTCGCCCTCGAGCTGGCCGGTAACGGCCAGGGACGCCGGATGACCGAAGAAATCCTCCTCCGGCTTATAGGGCTTGCCCATCTCGCAGGTGGTGACGGTGAAGGTATTGCCAGCGCCCTCGGCGTCGTTGGCGGTGATCAGCGGGGTATGCACGTAGACATAGCCGCGCTCCTGGAAATAATTATGGATCGCCTGAGCCGCGATGGAGCGCACACGGAAGACCGCCTGGAACAGGCGGGTACGCGGACGCAGATACGCGATCTCGCGCAGGAACTCAAGGCTGTGGCGCTTGGGCTGCAGCGGGTAATCCTCGGAGCAGTCGCCCTCAAGCTTAACCTGAGCGGCCTGCATCTCCAGCTGGCCCTTCGGGCTCATGACGAGCTCGCCGGCAGCGCAAATGGCCGCGCCGTTGCGGATGGCCTGCACGGCAGCGAAGCCGTCCACGTTCTCGTCATAGACGATCTGCATCGGGGCGAGCACGGTGCCATCGAAGAACTCCATGAAGCCAATATTTTTCTGCTTGCGATGATTGCGCACCCAACCCTGGACGGTCACGCTCTGACCTTCAAACGCTTTGGGATCCGCCGCGATCTCGCGCAGATCATATACCTTAATCTCACTCATGACAATACCTTCTTTCCGCGCACAACGGCTGCGCGCGCGTTATTTTAGTATCAGTGCAGATATCATATCAAAAAACTGCAGGAATGGCAAGGGTCAATTGCGTTTGCCCTCGCGCTTTGCCGCCAGCATCTCGCCATAGGTATGCATCGCAAGGCCCGCACTGACAGTGATGCGGCCGATGACGAGCGCTATGGTCACCGGCTCGCGGAAGAGCAGCAGCGCCCACAGCCCCGCACATGACGGTTCGGCCAGCAGCGCAAAGGACACAACGTCCGCGCCGACAAAGCTCAGCAAATAGGTCATCAGCGCATGGCAGCCTAGCGTGCACGCTAAGGCCAGCACCAGAATGCCGCCCATAGAAGACGGCGTTACCTGGAATCCGCCAAGCAGCGGCGAGAAGCAAAGCAGGCAAAACGCCGTGACGATATACACAAACGTCATATAGCCGATCGCCGGCAGGTTCTTTCGCGCCGCACGGCCGCACAGCCAGTGGCCCGCGATAAACACCGCACCAATCAGAGCCAGCATGTCGCCCAGCAGGCTGCCATGCTCGCCGGTCATCGACAGCAGCGCAATCATCGCCGCGCCGATAATCGCCACGATCGCACCCGGGATCGCCTCACGCTTGATCGGCTCATGGAGCAGGATGCCCGAAAGCGCCGCGACAAACAGCGGCTGCGTGCAAACCAGCGCAGTCGATACAAACGTGGAGGCAAACGACAGGCTCGTCATCCATGCCGTATAATGCAGCGCCAGCAGAAGGCCCGCCGCACAGGCAAGCACCAGCTGTTTTTTCGGCGCACGCAAAACCTGCTGCAGCTGTCCGCTCTTCAGCGCCGGAATCAGCAAAAGCGCCGCCGAAATCAGCATGCGGCCAAACGCGATCATCACCGGCGATGCGCCGCAGCTGAGCGACCATTTGACCATCGGGCCGGACACGCTCACGCCCGCAACGGCCAGCACCACAAGAAGTCCTTTATTCATGATTCAATTTCCTCTGCTGCAAAAAGGAAGCCGACGGGGGCTTTACCCATCGGCTCCCTATGTAAAACGGGGGAGACGTTGGGGCCGCGGGCCCCAAACCCCGCCTGGGGATTTCATCC
>CAZACE010000368.1:0-2291 GCA_964483255.1 uncultured Oscillospiraceae bacterium | reverse complement strand
CCTCGCCCTTGGCGGTCAGCATGATGATCGGCACATTGGAACGCTCGCGAATGCGCTGACACACTTCAATGCCATCCACGCCCGGCAGCATGACGTCCAGCAGGATCAGATCATAGTGATCGTCAAAGAACTTGGAAAGCGCTTCCTCGCCATCCATTGCAGAATCGGTCACATAACCATCCTGCTCCAGACTATATTTTAGGCCCTTGAGAATCAGGGGCTCGTCATCCACAAGCAAAATCTTCTTTGGCATATACTCATCCTCTATTTCCATAAGGTCTGCATTTTCTTTTCCTATTGTAACGCATATATACAACAAAAATCAAGACGCCAGAAATATTTTTTATAAGAATTTGTAACATTTGCTTTTGCAAGTCATATATTTGCAACATTTATCCACTTTCCTAAGAACCGTACCAATCTCACGCTGTACATTTGAGGCGAAAAGTGGTATAGTAAAAAGGAAGTGATATGCCATAACGTCAAGAACCGTCAATATGGAGGGAATTCCTTGTCCCGTCGCCTGCTCGCGCTGCTGCTGTCAGCGGCGCTTTTGATAACAGGGCTCTCGCCTGCGGCCTATGCCGCCGAGGCTGATCCCGACACAGAGGAAAACGTCTGGGTGGATCCCGTTCTTTCCGAAAACGCCATCCCCTGGGACGAAAAGCATCCGGAACTGCTGGATCCAAGCATGCTTTACGCGCAGAGCGCCATCCTCATTGAGGCGTCCACCGGCGAAGTGCTCTTTGAAAAGAACGCCGATGAGATCATGTATCCCGCCTCGACCACCAAAATTCTGACCTGCTATATCGCGCTGAGCATGGCCGATCTGGAAAATGATCTGGTCACGATCTCGCAAAACGCCATTGATCTCGTCCCGCCGACCTATGCGACGATCCCCGTGCGCGCCGGCGAAGAGGTGCCAATGCGCGATCTCATCGCCGCAACGCTGGTTCGCTCGGGCAACGAAGGCGCCAACGCCATCGCCGAATACCTGAGCGGCAGCATCTCCAGCTTCGCCGCCCTGATGAATCAGACGGCCGCCATGCTCGGCTGCTCGCAGGACACCCACTTTACTAACCCGTCCGGCGCGCACGATCCAAACCACTATACCACCGTGCGCGATATGGCGATCATCGCCCGCGCCGCGATGAAGCACGATCTCTTCCGCGAGATCGTCAAGCAGAACACCTACGCCATGCCCGCCACCGACGGTATAAACGGCGGCCATCCACAGCGCACCCTCGTCGGCGGCACGCATATTCTCGATCCCGAGAATGACTATTACTATCGCGACGCCATCGGCGTGAAAACCGGCTTCACCAATCCGGCAGGCTATTGCTTCGTCGGCGCCGCCAAGCGCGGCGGCATCGAACTGATCTCCGTCGTCTTCTATTCTTCCCGCCGCGGACGCTGGACAGACACCAAGAAGCTGATGGAATATGGCTTTACGCAGGTGGAATCCATCAGCCCCGAATCGCTCTATGCCGAGGATCCTCGCGTGATTGATATCACCGGCTTTGCGCTGGATGATGCGGGACATGGCGAGCTGACGCTGGGTATCCGCGCTGTGGACGACACAAAGGACATGACCATCGTGGGCAACAGCGAGAAGATCGATCTTCTGCGCGATAATTTCTCCGAGGTTTCCGCTATCCGCTGGACGCGCGAATTCCGCGCGCCGATCAACGTCGGCGATGTGATGGGCATTCTCACATTCTATTCCGAAGCAGGCGAAACAGCCGAATATGAGCTGGTTGCCACGCGCTCCATCGCCATGCGCGAGAATGCGCCGCCGTCGCTGGAGCAGATCGAAGCCTATACCGCTGCGGACGAGAATCCTTGGCCGCGCTTTACGTGGGATCTTCTGGTTCCGCCGGGCCTCTTCCTGCTTCTGCTCATGTGGCTGCGCCGCTTCATTCGCCGCCACCGCAAGCGCCGCCCGAAAGCGCCGGACATCAAGCCGACCAAAAAGCGCTACGTTCGTTAATTTCCTGCACAGACAGAATAAGCCCGCAGAGCTTTTGCTCTGCGGGCTTTGTTTTTGTCGCTTATATAATTCCAATCATACGCTCCATATGCGCGAAGCGCAATAGGGAGTCCGAGGGACAATGTCCCTCAGGCAGGTTCGGGCGGCAGCCCGGCGTATCCCTTATTCTTCTTCAACCTCGACCTCGGTGTAGCAGACTTCCTCAATTTTATTCAGGATATCGTCCCTGCCGGTGCCGTCCTCGCTGGAGAAGGGAATCACCTGCCAGGGCTGAACGGCCAGCGCGCGGCAGATCGGCGCA
>CAZACE010000367.1:0-2293 GCA_964483255.1 uncultured Oscillospiraceae bacterium | reverse complement strand
CGTATTATGTGTTCAGACTTTGAAATTATTATATCTCAAATGAGATACACAATCAATACATAATCCCACTATTTTATCATTCAATTGAGTAATAAAATATAAAAAAGGGGGATGGATATGGACGCAAAAGAACGCATTGAAGAATTGTTGCGCGAGCGTGGCTGGACAGAGTATCGTCTGGCGATTGCGTCCGATCTGTCACAATCAACAATTGCTAATATTTTCAATCGAAATACTACGCCTTCAGTAACAACACTTGAAGCAATCTGCAAAGGATTTGGAATTACGATGGCGCAATTTTTTGCTGATGGAAATATGGTCGAATTAACAGATGAACAGAAAAGAATGTTTGATTCTTGGAGTACGCTTTTGCCAGAGCAGAAGCGAGTAGTTCAGGACCTGATTACAGTTATGAAGAATACAAAGTGATAATTGCAGGCTCTCTAGAGCCTGCTTTTTATATCGGAATATAAAAAGGAAAAGGAACGTGCGCCGCGAAATAATATAAAGTTTGGGTTTGCAATCACACGGGAATAAACGAAGGAACCATAGCATATGAAAAGAGATTTGCTGAGGGAACTGCGCGAAGGCGCGCAGCTTACGCGCGGGGATCAGATCCGCCTGATCGTGCAATTGTCGCTGCCGGCGATCATGGCGCAGCTTTCGCATATCGTCATGCAGTATATCGATGCGGCGATGGTGGGGCGGCTTGGCAGTGCGCAGTCTGCGTCCATCGGCCTGATGGCGTCCAGCACATGGCTGCTCAGCGGCCTGTGTCAGGCCGCTGTGATCGGTTTCACCGTGCAGATTGCTCAGCATATCGGCGCGGGCGAGGAGAGAAAGGCGCGCGATATCATGAAGCAGGCGTTCCTGCTGGCAACGGCTTTTGCGGGCCTGGTTGCGCTCGGCGGCGCGGCTGTAAGCGGCGTATTGCCCGGCTGGCTGGGCGGATCCGAAAGCATCTGCGCGGATGCAGCGGCGTATTTTATGGTTTTTGCGCTGAGTCTGCCGTTTGTGCAGCTGAATAATCTGGCAGGCGGAACGCTGCAGGCGAGCGGCAATATGCGCGTGCCGAGCATTCTGCAGGCGCTTATGTGCCTGCTGGACGTCGTGTTCAATGCATTGCTCATCTTCCCGGGTTCAACCTTCCTGGGCATTCATATTCCAGGCGCTGGTCTTGGCGTGCTGGGTGCGGCGCTGGGCACGGCGCTTTCCCAGGTGGTGACGGCGCTGCTCATGATGTTCTTCCTGCTGGTGCGCTCGCCGATGATGCATCTGAGAAGGGGAGAGGGCTTCTCTCTGGATCGCAGATATATCATGCGCGGCCTGCGCATTGCGCTGCCCATCGGCGCGGAGCGCGTGATCATGGCGGGCGCGCAGGTGATGGCTACGCGCATCGTCGCTCCGCTGGGCACGGTAGCGATCGCGGCGAATTCCTTCGGCGTGACGGCAGAGAGCCTGTGCTATATGCCGGGCTACGGCATTTCTGCGGCAGCCGCCACGCTGATCGGCCAGAGCATCGGCGCCAAGCGCGACGATCTCACGCGCCGTCTCGGCGTGCTGACGGTCGCGCTGGGCATCATCGTGATGTCTTTCAGCGGCGCGCTGATGTTTGCTTTTGCGCCCCTGATGATCGGGATCATGAGCCCGGATCCGGCGGTTGTGTCGCTGGGGGCACAGGTGCTGCGTATCGAGGCAGTTGCGGAGCCCATGTTCGCTGCGTCGATCGTTTGTTCCGGTGTGTTCCGCGGCGCAGGCGATACGCTGATGCCGAGCCTCTTCAATTTCTTTTCCATGTGGTGCGTGCGCCTGCCGCTGGCCGCGCTGCTTGCGCCGCGCATTGGTCTGCACGGCGTATGGATCGGTATGGCGGCGGATATCATCGTGGGCGGCATTCTGTTCCTTGTCCGTCTGCGCGGCAATCGCTGGATGACCGCGGAAAAAAGAGTATAAGCACGATTTGGGCTGCCTGTAATCCGGCAGCCCGTTTCATTTTTTGAATAGACACAGCAAAAGATGGAAAATCCCCGCGTTTTTTCGCCATATTGTGAAAAAATCAGACAAAGGTGTTCCTTTTTGACATAACCCTGTGGTATAATGAGACGGTTGCATATACACAACAATTTTCCATTCCATTCATCAGGATAAGGAGGACAATCAATATGCAGTATTCCCGTGAAGTGGAAGAAATGATCTGCGTTGCCAAGGGCCCGAATCATGGCCCGGCCCCGATCCCGGAAGAGGGCAAGTGGGTTCAGGCAAAGGAGATCAAGGATATCTCCGGCTACACGCA
>CAZACE010000366.1:0-2297 GCA_964483255.1 uncultured Oscillospiraceae bacterium | reverse complement strand
GCGATTCAGGAGGGTGCGATGGTCAAGGAATACGTGGCCATGGTGCACGGTATGCCTCGGGAAAGCGGAGATTGGGAGGATCTGCTCTTCAAAGACTCTGCAAAAAACAAGGTTTTTGTTGTGAAGCGCATGCGCGGAGGCGTGAAAAAAGCCCGACTGGAATACAGACGGCTTTCTCAAGGAGAAACCTCGCTCGTGCATATCCGCCTGCACACGGGAAGAAGCCATCAGATCCGCGTGCAGTTTTCAAGCCGCGGTTTCCCGCTCGTTGGCGATCACAAATACGGATCGCGCGACGAGGAGAATGCGCCGATGCTCTTTTCCTGCCGGATCACATTCCCTTGGAAGGGAAAGAGCTTGAGTTTTGAAGCATATCCCGAATGGATGAAATAAGAAGCACATATAAGGAGGCCTTGTTATGGATGATATGATGCGCATCAATCAGGCGGCGGAAAAGGTGATTTCCATTCTGGGTCATGCCGATGTCGGCGTGATTCTGGGCAGCGGTCTGGGCGACTATGCCAATACCATAGCCGACGCTGTGACGCTGCCCTATGGCGAGATCCCGGGTTTTCCGGTTTCCACCGTTGCCGGTCATGCGGGCATGCTGGTCTGCGGTACGCTGCATGGAAAGCGCGTTGTGATGATGCAGGGCCGCTTCCATTACTACGAGGGCTACTCGCTCAAGGACGTGACGCTGCCGGTTCGCGTGATGCAGAAGATGGGCGTGGGGACGCTGATCGTCACCAATGCCTGCGGCGGCGTGAATATGGCTTTCAAGGCTGGCGATCTGATGGTCATCAGCGATATGATCAACCTCACCGGCGTCAATCCGCTGATGGGCAGGAATCTTGATGAGTTCGGTCCGCGCTTCCCGGATATGAGCTGCGTGTTTGACAAAGAGCTGCGCGCTCTGGCGCACAGCTGCGCGATCGAGCAGGGCATGCGCCTGCAGGAAGGCGTCTATTGCCAGTTTCCGGGCCCGTGCTACGAGACCCCGGCGGAGGTGCGCATGGTGCGCATCCTGGGCGGCGACGCTGTGGGCATGAGCACCGTGCCGGAGTGCATGGTTGCCCGTCACAGCGGCATGCGCGTGCTGGGCGTCAGCTGCATCACCAACATGGCTGCCGGTATCCTGAATCAGCCGCTGTGCCATGAGGAGGTCACCGAAACCGCCAACCGCGTCAAGGCGCAGTTCAAGGGCCTGCTCGACGGCGTGATTGCGAAGATATGAATGCCAGAGGGATTGGGCATGGACAGAGAACAGATCCGCGCATATTGCATGAGTAAGCAAGCGGCCGAGGAAACCTATCCGTTTGGCCCTGTTCCGGTCTGCTATAAGCTGGGCGGAAAGATATTTGCGCAGCTGTATCCATATCCGGAGGATTACAAGATTACGCTTAAGTGCACGCCGGATATCGGACAGACCTACCGGTTGGTTTATCCGGATATGGTCAGGCGCGGTTATCACTGCCCGCAGGTGCAGCAGCCCTATTGGAATACCATCGATCTGAATCGGTTTCCTGACGATGAGCTTGTGCTTCTGATCGATCATGCCTATAATACTGTTCTAAAAGGTTTCAGCCGGAAAAGACAGAAAGAGATCCTTGAAATGGAATAAGAAAAAACCTTCTGCTTCACACACGCAAACGTGGATGAGACAGAAGGTTTTTGTTTGTATTACAGCTTCGCCATCGCGTCATCCAGGCGCTTCATGGCTTCGTCCTTGCCAAGCAGGTAGAGCATCTCGAACGCGCCGCCCGGGGTCGCCTGCTTGCCGGTGACGGCAATGCGCAGCGGCCAGAGCACGGTGGCGTTCTTCATGCCGGTCTGCGGAATGGCCTCCATGATCACGTCGTGCAGATTCGCCTCGGTCCAGTCGGTGATGCCCTCGAGGATCGGCTTTACGAACGCCAGCGCGGTCTTGGCGGTATCCAGCGTGGACTTGCTCTTTTTATTGATGAACATGTTCACGTCCAGCTCCGGCATCTCGGCCAGGAAATCGACCATGCCCGGCAGCTGGGAGAACATCTCCGTGCGGGCCTGCAGCAGCTCGCAGGTGCGCTTGAGATCGAACTTTGCGGGATCGAGCACCTTAGAAAGCCACGGCGTGGCCTTCTCCTCGAACTGCTCCGGCATCAGCTTGCGGATGTACTCGGCGTTGAACCAGTTCATCTTGCCGAAATCGAAGAAGGACGGGCTCTTGGACAGACCCTCGAGATCGAAGATCTCCTCGAGCTCCTTAAGCGTATAGAACTCACGTTCGCCGCGCGGGCTCCAGCCCAGCAGCACGAGAT
>CAZACE010000365.1:0-2297 GCA_964483255.1 uncultured Oscillospiraceae bacterium | reverse complement strand
TCCCTCAGTCAGCTGCGCTGACAGCTCCCTCCCGGAGGGAGCTTCCTCGTATACGTTTCGCTTATAGATCAGTATTGCTGATGCATAAAAGATGCTTAGAGTTTAAGCCTTCCTCCGGGAGGAAGGTGGCACGGCGGAGCCGTGACGGAAGGAGCCTGCGGGAAGGAAAGCTGCTTGTATCGATTTGTTTCGTTCTTTCTCTTAATAAACTTAATATCCCTAATGCGATTTAAGGATTGTTCCTTACCACATCCACCTCATCCACGCCATAATGCTCAAACAGCTCCAGCGCTTTCTTTGTGATCGCCTCGCCGGAAACCGCAATCGGAATCGCGGGTGGGCAGGCGACCGTCGGCGCGCCGCAGATGCGCCCAAGCGCTTCCTTTGCCGGAATCGTCTCGTGCGGGGAAAATATTGCCTCGCGCACAGACATTGCACGCGCTCCCTTTGCAGTGGGCAGCGCAGGCCATGGACGCGCCGCAGCTTCGTTGCGGCCCAGCGCCGTCTTCAGCCGGTTCAGATCTTCATCCGTATTTTCCGGTGTGAGCATCAAAACCAGCGTCTCGGGATCGGCAAATTCACATTCAATCTCGCTTTCTCTCAACTGCTGCGCCAGCGCCATGCCTGTCGTGCCCGCTGCGCAGGCGTCGAGCGTCAGCTTCAGCGGATCGCTGCAAAGCACGCGCCAGCCGTTTTCGCGCAGCTCGCGCTTGAGCGCATCCATCCGGGCGGCCATGCCCGCCAGCCTTGCGGGATAATCGCCCGCCAGCTCGGCATTGCAAAGATCCAGCGACATGAGCGTCAGATACGACGGACTCGTTGAGCCAAAGAGCGCCAGGGCCTGCTTCGCCTGCGCGCAGAATATTTCCGGCGCGCCCTTTCCGATGTGCAGATATGCGCCGCCGGTGAGCACGCCCAGCGTCTTATGCGCCGAGTCGCAGCAGATATCTGCGCCCAGATCCATCGGATGCAGGGAAGGGGAGAGGAAGCGCAGGTATGCGCCATGCGCATTGTCCACGGCCAGCAGCGTGCCATGCGCATGACAGATATCGGCCAGCGGCGCGATATCCGCCATGCCGCCCAGATAATCCGGGCTGGTGATGTAGACGGCGGCAGGCGGCGTGGTCAGAGAACGCAGCGTTTCTTCCAGCGCCATGGCGGAAACCTCGCAGGCGCAAAGCGAAGAGGGACTTTCTGGCCAGAGCCATACGATCTCAAAATCCAGCAGCGCGGCAGCGAAGACAAACGCCTTGTGTACGTTGCGTGCGGCGACGATTACGGGCTTTTTGCCGGTTCTGCGGTGATTCACGCACAGATAGAGCATCGCGCGGATGCACTGGCTGGAGCCCTCCGTGGAATAAAGCGTGCGTGCCGTGCCGAAAAGCTGCGTCGCATTCGCTTCGCTTTCGGCGATGATGCCGTCAGCTTCATAAAGGCTGTCCGCGCCGGCGATCTCCGTGATATCAAACGGCTCGCATCCAAGAAATGCCCGGCCTTTGTGACCGGGCATGTGCAGGCGTGCCGTGTCGGATGCGGCGTAGCGCCGCACAAAATCCGCAATGGGCGTGTTCATGGTTTCCTCCTGATGGGGCAGGATTATTTACTGCGCTCGGCGTCCTCGGCCACGCGCATCATGATTGCGCATTCGATGCGCTTCTTGAAGAGCTCACAGCCTGGTTTGTATACGCCGGCGATGGTGCCGGTGGCGTGGTAGGCGTTGGCTGCGCAGCCGCCGGAGCAATAGAGCTTCGCCCAGCAGTCCTTGCATTCCGGGCGGGAATAGGCGTTGCACGCGCGGAACTCCTCGCGAAGCGCCGCATTGGTGACGCCGTCCCAGATGTTGCCCAGCTTGTAGGCTTCCTCGCCCACGAATTGATGGCAGGGATACAGATCGCCCCACGGGGTGACCGCCATATATTCCGTGCCGGAGCCGCAGCCGGAGATGCGCTTGTAGATGCACGGGCCCTCGGTGAGGTCGAGCATGTAATGATAGAAGGTGAACGGGCGGCCTTCTTTCTGGCGCCTGAGCATTTCGCAGGCGAGCACCTCATACTGATCCTTGACCTGCTCGATGTCATCGGCAGTCAGACCGGCCGGATCGCCCTCGGCGCACACGACCGGCTCCATGCTCAGCTCGGTGAAGCCCATATCCGCCATATGGAAGACGTCCCTGGTGAAATCCGGATTGGCGTGGGTGAACGTACCGCGCATGTAGTAGTTCCTGCCGCCGCGGGATTCGACGAACTTCTTGAACTTGGGCACGATGCGATCGTAGCTGCCGTTGCCGGCGTAGTCCA
>CAZACE010000364.1:0-2311 GCA_964483255.1 uncultured Oscillospiraceae bacterium | reverse complement strand
TGTACAAGGCGCGCGGCTGGGTGCAGCAGTATCACATCGGCGCGATGCGCAACAACAATCCGCGCATGTTCAAGCAGTACGGCGCGGACGTCGGCTTTGACTCTATCGACGACACCTGTATCGCCCAGAACCTGTCCCACCTGATGGCCGATCAGGAGGAAGCCGGCAACCTGCCCAAGACCATCCTCTACTGCCTCAACCCGAAGGACAACTACGTCATCGGCACGATGCTGGGCAACTTCCAGGGCGAAGGCATCCCGGGCAAGATCCAGTTCGGCTCCGGCTGGTGGTTCTGCGATCAGCAGTTCGGCATGATCGAGCAGATGAAGTCCCTGGCCTCCCTGGGTCTGCTGGGCCGCTTCGTGGGCATGCTCACCGACTCCCGTTCCTTCATCTCTTATACCCGTCACGAGTACTTCCGCCGCATCCTGTGCAACCTGATCGGCAAATGGGTCGAGAATGGCGAGTATCCGGAGGATTACAAGGTGCTCGGCGAGCTCGTTCAGGGCATCTGCTACAACAACGCCGTGGCTTACTTCGGCATGGACGTGGAATAAATCCACATCATCAGGAGGATGCGTATGCAGACCTTTGTGAAGGCGGATGAGCCTGAGCTCATCGAACTGGGCGGCGGCACCTGCCGCAAAATCCGCTGCTACAACGAAGAAATGATGCTTGTGGAGGTCATTTTTGAAACCGGTGCGGTTGGAAGCGATCACAGCCATGAGCACACGCAGATCTCCTACGTGCTCTCCGGCGAATTCACCTATCACATCGAGGGCGAAATGCGCGTGATGCTGCCCGGCGATTCTATCGTCGTGGATGGCGGCAGGGTGCATGGCTGCACCTGCGTGAAGGCGGGCGTGCTGCTGGATGTGTTCGCGCCGATGAGAGCGGATTTTGTGAAATAATGGTGCATTCATATAACATTTGTGAATGGCTGCGGGCAGGAGATAATCCTGCCTGCGGCGAATTAAAACAAGATAAGGCGCTATTTTGCGCAGACGGCGTCTGCGTAAAACATAAGTTTACAATTCATTTGAGGAGGTTTTTCCCATGGACGTTATGAAGGAGCTTTCCAAGATTGGTATTGTCCCGGTCATCGCGATCAACGATGCGGCTGACGCCGTGCCGATGGCGCAGGCCCTGATCGAGGGCGGTCTTCCGGCCGCTGAGGTCACCTTCCGTACCCCGTGCGCTGCCGAGGCGATCAAGGCGATGGCCGACGCGTTCCCGGAGATGATCGTCGGCGCGGGCACCGTGCTGACCTGCGAGCAGGTTGACAAGGCCGTTGCCGCGGGCGCAAAGTTCATCGTTTCCCCGGGTCTCAACCCGACCACCGTCAAGTATTGCCAGGAGATCGGCGTTCCGGTTTGCCCGGGCACCGCGAATCCGTCTGACATCGAGCTCGCTCTGTCCCTGGGCCTCAAGAGCGTCAAGTTCTTCCCGGCTGAGGCGGCTGGCGGCCTCAAGTACATCAAGTCCATCGCGGCTCCGTACGGCGACGTGACCTTCATGCCCACCGGCGGCGTCTCCGAGAAGAACCTGCTGGATTACCTGTCCTTTAACAAGATCCTCTGCTGCGGCGGCACCTGGATGGTTCCGGGCGACGCTGTGAAGGCCAAGGATTGGAACAAGATCAAGGAACTGACCGCCTCCGCCGTTCAGCTGATGCTGGGCCTGGAGATCGCGCACGTTGGCATCAACTCTGCTGACGAGGCCGAGGCCATGGACACCGCCGCCAAGCTGTGCAAGCTGCTGGGCTGGACCATGAAGGTCGGCAACAGCTCCATCTTCGCCGGCACCGGTATCGAAGTTATGAAGACTCCGTTCCGCGGCGCGAAGGGTCACATCGGCATCAAGACCAACTTCATCGAGCGCGCCAAGGCTTACATGGAGCGCCAGGGCTTCGAGTTCGACGAGACCTCTGCCAACTACAAGGACGGCAAGCTCAAGGCCATCTACTTCAAGGACGAGATCGCGGGCTTCGCGCTGCACCTGGTTCAGAAGTAAGCCGCCTGAGGCGGCATGCTCTTCGCTTCGCGGCGGTTTGAATCCGTTTTCTTCGGGCGGAGGGCCCTCGAAAACTGCTTTGCAGCATAATTTAAGGGAGTATCCGAAAGGATGCTCCCTTTGATGTGTCGAGAATATTTTGTAAGCGCGAAGCGAAGAAGGGTCAAGGGATAATGTCCCTTGCAGGGGTTCGGGGACAGCGTCCCCGAGAAGTGGCTGCTCATACTTCTTCACCCTCCGACCCGGCCAGCAGCGAAATCACGGCCTGCATCGCGGGAGAGACCCATTTCTCCCTGTG
>CAZACE010000363.1:0-2338 GCA_964483255.1 uncultured Oscillospiraceae bacterium | reverse complement strand
CCATAATACACTCCTGTCAGGTCAAAGGGATTTGCATGCACAATCAATATACCATACTTGCCGCCAAAAAGAAAGTGACATTGGGCGGAGCCTGCGCTATAATAGAAATAGAAGTTTTTCGCAGGGAGGAAATGCGCATGCTGCTGGGTTTGTCTACGGCCGCGTTTTATGGCCGATTTGAAACCGAAGAGGCGGCAGCGCAGATTGCAAAGCTTCCGCTGGACTGCGCGGAGGTTTTTCTTCAGTCCGAGAGCGAGAATACGAAGGAATTTGCAGAGATCGTGAAAAGGAATCTCGGAAATATTGCCTGCACAAGCGTGCATCCGCTGGGCGGCTACGAAAACTATATGGCTGGCCGTCCTGTGCGGCAGGTGAGGGATGCATTTGCGCATTTTGAAAAGGTTCTTTCTGTCGGCGAGATTCTTGGCGCGAAGACGTTTGTCTATCATGGCCGCCATACGCCGCTGCTTTCGCCGCTGCCGTGGAATCTCAAATGGAATATAGAAGCGATTGCGCCGATGTGCGAGACGGCTGAGCGGCATGGTATGGCTGTCGGCTGGGAGAATGTCTGCTGGTGCCAGCTGACGACGCCCGAACGTGTGATGGAGGCGAAGGCTGCGCTTCCTCAGGTGCGTTTCACGCTGGATATCAAGCAGGCGATGCGCGCAGGGCGCGATCCAATCGAATATGTTTATGCCATGGGCGATCAGCTGTGTAATGTTCATGTGTGCGATTGGCATGAGGATGGAAAGCTCTGCCTGCCCGGAAAAGGTGCTTTTGACTTTGGCGCGCTGATGAACGCGCTGCATGAAGTGGATTATGATGGTCCGGTGATCATGGAGCCCTATCAGGCCATGATTGAAAGCGACGAGGCGCTCCTGCGCTCCATTGCTTTTATGAGAAATATGATGAAGGAGTGAATCTGTATGAGCAAGATTGATACCGTGCGAGGCGCAATGATGCAGGCGATGAAGGATAAGGACAAGGCGCGAAAGGATGCGCTTTCTCTGCTTCTGGCGGCACTCAAGAACAAGGCGATTGATAAGCGTGAAGATCTGACAGAGGAAGAGGAGAATGCCGTCATTTTCCGCGAAATCAAACAGGCGCAGGAAACCGTTGACACCACGCCGGCAGATCGTGTACAGATCATTGAAGAGGCGAAGCTGCGCATCAGTGTGTACAGCGAGTTTGTGCCTAAGCTCATGGATGAAGCCGAAATTCGTGAGGTGATCGCCGCCGTGCTTGCGGAGCTGTCGATTGAAAACCCGACCGTTAAGGAGAAGGGAAAGATCATGAAGACGCTGATGCCACGTGTGAAGGGCAAGGCGGATGGCGGTCTGGTCAATCAGGTTCTTGGCAGTTTCTTTGTCTGATTTCTGAAGCGTCATGATAAAACGCCGCGCAAATTCGCGGCGTTTCTTCTATAATATGAGTCGAATGGGAGATCATTCCGTTTCGAAGGGATCGGGCAGAATGATGTCGAACGCAGGCAGGTCCTGAGGATCGATGCGTACAATCTGCAGCTCCTGGGGAAACAGCTGATCCGTAAGGGTTTGGGTGAAAACGCTATGATCCTCGCGAAGCGTGCAGGGTGCGTCGGGGTTATGTGAGGAGGAGCTTTCAAGCAGATCATTAGGCGTGACATTGAGCGCATCACACAGAGAAAGAACGGTCATAAGGCTGGGAATTGCTCTGCCGCATTCAATATTGCAGATAAACTGCTTGCTTATGCCTGCTCGCTCTGCAAGCTTCTCCTGCGTCAGGTTCTGTTGATGGCGATGCATACTTACATTCAGTCCAATGATTCTGAAGTTTACATTTACACTGCTCATATGGATTGAGGTTTCCTTTCAATATGATATTGATTATCCATTTTCGTTCTGTAAAGCAAGAATCCTGCCAAATTTGCACAGAAAAAGAAAACAGTAGCATATTTTAAGAAACTGTGCTATAATACGTCGAACCTAATCCATCGTTTCTCAATCTCAATTATGGCCTCCTTGGATTGCCTTCGCGCCCCAACAGGAAGTCTGGCTTTGAGAGCCAATCGGTGAAGGTCAATCTATTTATTTTTTAAGGAGGATACAGATATGTATCAGGACGAAACCCTCGTTTGCCGCGACTGCGGCAAGGAATTCATCTTCTCTGCTTCTGAGCAGGCGTTCTACGCGGAGAAGGGTTTCCAGAATAAGCCGCGCCGCTGCACGGAGTGCCGTGCCGCGTTCCGCGCCGCCAACGGCAGCGCCCGTCCGCAGCGCGAAATGTTCACCGCAATTTGTGCCGACTGCGGCAAGGAAACTCAGGTTCCCTTCCAGCCGCGTGGTGATAAGCCGGTGTA
>CAZACE010000362.1:0-2339 GCA_964483255.1 uncultured Oscillospiraceae bacterium | reverse complement strand
GCCGTTAAGGCCGGTCTCATCCTCGGTGGTGCAGTAGAGATAATACAGACCGTCGCTTGCGCGCATGATGAAGGGATCCGCTGCGGCGAAGGGAAGCCTGATCGTCGGGAACATATGGTTCATCCTTTCGTACAGATCGTCGGAATATATTGAATGAATTCGATTCCGTAAAGGGATTTCCTTTGCAAAGTGTGGCAGATAATCATATTATACCATGAGCTGTATGCCTGCGGCGAATAGACATTCAAATCACAATGATTCCATATACACGCCTCTGCGCAGGCGAAGATTGATATTTTTTGTTGACAACGGGGCAAGAGGATTTTATAATGAATATTGTCTTCGAGCCCTCCTTCCTAAGGCGTTGGCTATGGAATCAGGGCCGGGGTCGCGTGGGAAACTGTGCGGCCTTCCTGTTTGAAAAGGAGACGGAATGTGCATATGTCATGGCCTGCCTGTGCGGGCTGCTGCTGCGTCGTCCGTTTTCCTTGTGTGAGGAAGACGGACGTTTTGCTGTTTCTCTGCTCATTTTTCAGATGCATCTCCGAAAGGGTTTTTGTGATATGACGACCAAAGCCTCACGCCGTGCAGGGCTGTGCATGGCGGTTCTCGCTGCGGCGCTCTGTGCGCTGTTCCTGTTTTCGTTTGTACTCGGCCGTTACGATATGTCGGCGCTGCAGGTGCTGCGCATTCTGCTTGCCCGTGTGATCCCGATGGAGGAAACCTGGACAAAAAGCATGCAGGCCGTCGTGCTGAATGTTCGCCTGCCGCGCATCGCGCTGGCGTGTCTGGTGGGCTGCGCGCTCTCCCTGGCGGGCACGGCGTATCAGAGCGTGTTTCAGAATCCCATGGCCGCGCCGGATATCCTGGGTGCGTCCTCCGGCGCATGCTTTGGCGCGGCGCTGGCGATTCTGCTGGGGCTGCCCCGCGGCGGTGTGACGCTGATGGCCTTCGCCTCCAGCATGCTGACCATTGCGCTGGTGTATCTGGTATCCGCTAAAGCGAAAGGTACGCGCACGGTGAGCATACTGCTTTCGGGCGTGATGATCTCCTCGTTCTTCTCCGCCGGCACGTCGTATATCAAGCTCGTCGCCGATCCGTCCGATCAGCTGCCGGAGATCACCTATTGGATGATGGGCAGCCTCTCCGGTGCGCGTGCTGGCGACGTCGCCTTTGCGCTCATTCCCATGGCGATTGGCGCGCTGCCGCTGCTGCTGCTTCGCTGGAGGATCAACATCCTGACCCTGGGCGAGGAGGAAGCGGCGACGCTGGGCGTGAATACGGGCCGCCTGCGCATGATCGTCGTGCTCTGCGCGACCTTTCTGACCGCGGCGAGCGTGGCCGTCAGCGGCATGATCGGCTGGGTGGGCCTGGTGATTCCGCATCTTTCCCGCAAGATGGTGGGCAACGACTGCCGCTATCTGCTGCCTACGTCCATGATCATGGGCGCGCTGTTTCTGCTGCTTGTGGATAATGTCTCCCGCAATCTGCTGGCGACGGAGATCCCCATCGGCATCCTGACCGCGTTCATCGGCGCGCCGTTCTTTATCTATCTGATGACCAGAAAGGAGAGCCTGCTGTGAAGCTTGAAATCAGCCATCTCTCCTTTGCCTACGGCGAGCATGAGGTGCTGCGCGACATCTCCTTCAGCCTGGATAAGGGAGAATTTCTTTCCGTGCTGGGCCCCAACGGCGTGGGCAAGAGCACGCTCTTTCGCTGCATTTTGGGCAGGCTGGACGGCTATACCGGCACGATCACATCCGGCGGCGACGACCTGAAAACCCTGCCCCGCAGGGAGGCGGCGCGCCGCATGGCCTATATTCCCCAGATTCACAGGCCGACGTTCAGCTATACGGTGCTCGATACCGTGCTCATGGGCACGGCGCGCCAGCTTTCGCCCTTTGCCCAGCCGGGCAAGGCTCAGACGGATCGGGCGATGGCGGCGCTTGAGCGCGTGGGCGCAGCGCATCTGTATCAGCGGGATTTTACCCGGCTTTCCGGCGGCGAGCAGCAGCTGGTGCTCCTGGCCAGAGCGCTTGCGCAGCAGGCAGAGATTCTGGTGATGGACGAGCCGACCTCTGCGCTGGACTTTGGCAATCAGCTGCGCGTTCTGCAGCTGGTGCGCGAGCTGGCAGGGGAAGGCTACGGCGTGCTGCTCTCCACGCATAATCCCCCGCATGCGCTGACGTTCGCCACGCGAACGCTGGCTCTGGCGGACGGCCGCGTCGCCGCGCAGGGCAGGCCGCAGGATGTGCTGACCCCGGAGCTGATGTTCCGGCTTTACGGTGTGGACGTGATTTTCGCCGAGACCCCGGCAGGCCGCGTGCTTGTGCCGACGA
>CAZACE010000361.1:0-2341 GCA_964483255.1 uncultured Oscillospiraceae bacterium | reverse complement strand
CGCCCTGTCTCTTGCAAGGAGAGGCAGGGCGCGCTTTGATTGGAAATGGCATCCGGTGTGATGCCTCGCTTACACCAGATTGTGGGAGATACAGAGGCTACGATCTGCTTGGCGGCATGACCGAAGCTTTCTATTGGGGAGAAGAGAAGAATAGCCGGTATGCGGGATCTGCGATAACCAGATCGTCCGGCGCATTGGTCAGCACGTCGAATGTATCTAGATCGCTTTGATATACGGCAAGCACAGCGCGGCCGAGCGCATGGCGGCTGAGGAACGCAGGCGCTTCCTGTTCGCCGAGAATGCATAGCGCAGTGGTTAACGCATCGCCATATGCGGCGCTTGAACATAAGAGAGTTGCACTGGCGATACCACGCTGGATGCCGTGTTCATTAGGCATATTGATGGGAAAGCCTGTACGCGGGTCGATAATGTGACAGTAGATTACGCTGTCGTAAAGGAAACTGTGGCTGGCATCGCTGCTGGTGGACAGCATGGTGTTTGAGGCGGGGATGGATGCATAGTGAGAGGATGTTCCCTGTTCGGCGCGGGGCTTGCGCAAGGTGAGCATGTAATCGCCGTCCGGATGGGAGAGCAGCGCCATAGAGCTGCCGCCGCAGACGAAATAGCCCATGGTATAGCCGCGCTCGCGAAGTAACTCAAGCACGCGGTCACAAGCGTAGCCCTTGGCGACACCACCAAGGTCGAGCTGTGCCTGCACAGCAATGCCGTCAATCAACACGGCAGGTGTGTTCTTTTGCAGGAAATAAGCGCCTTTTTCCTCACGCAGCACAATACCGTCAAGGCCGACAAGGGGAAGAAGCGCGGCGATATGATCGAGGTCGGGAAGCGGAAGCTGACCGTCAAGATAAAGCCGGTCGTAGGGCATGACGGGTGTATATGTATTCTGATTGAAGCGGGGGGAGAACCCCCACAGATCAACAAGAGGATAGACGGTCGGATCATACAGACCGTTTGAAAGCGTATACACATCTTTGGCGATGGTCAGAATCTCGGCGGTGATAGCGGAAACCTCGATTTCACCGCCGCAGGGCAGCACGTTGAATCGGGCAACATCGGAATCAGGCATAGATACGGATACGGCGCGCTCAATATCAGCGAGAGTTTCCTTAACCATGGCCCATGTTTCAGCGAAATACGCATCATCTTCATCGTAGAGAAATAGAGCGCTGGCGGTCATAAAATAATCGCTTGTCTGGCGGGACGTGAGTTTGGGCTGCTGTGCGGGTGCACGGAAAGAAAGGGACAGAAAGCATAGAAATATAACTAATACTTTTGTGAGCATGTTATTCCTCCGAGGGCGGCACATAGACCGCATAGATGACGTTACAAATAATATTATACACGAGTGTAAGTTGGCGGTAAATAGCACATATTTGATTGACAGGTTTTTGTCGATAAGGTATAATAGATGCAGAAAGGACAGACAAGAAATCCCTGAAACTGAAAGGAGAATTCGGATTATGAAAAAGTTGCTGACTGTTGCTGTTCTGGCAATCATGCTGGCTGTTCTGCCGGTGCTCAGCATCGCGGAGGAATTTGATCCCTCCGGTCTGATTGACTGGTTCAACGAGAGTTATTACTGGATGACCGTGGCCAACGGCCATTGGTCCAGCGATCCGGCTGACCGCATTACCCGCGAGGAACTTGATAAGATTTTTACGATGGCGACGAAGCAGCAGTGCGCAGTGCACTGGACGCCGTATTACTTCATCGTCGTTGAAGATGTCGAAGAGCAGCGCAAGATTATTGGTGACGCATGGGGCGATCCCAATGACATGGCGACTGAAGGCACCGTTACCGTGCTGGTGATGTGCGATCAGTTGATTTCCGAAGAGGAAGGCCATGTGACTCCGTATGATGGCTACTACATGCAGACTCCGAAGGCGCGCTATGACGCCGGTCTGACTTGTGGTATGCTGGGCGTTGCTGCAGCTTCCCTCGGCTATCAGACGCACTACTTCGGCACCATTAACGGTGAATATGCGCCGAAGGACATTGGAGGCCAGTATCAGTCCCTGAGCCGCTATGTTAAGGAAGACTACACCCGTGTTTGGGGCTTCCCGAACAGCTATGAAGGTGAAATCCTTGAGAGCAGCAAATACCCGGTCGCTGGTAACTGCATCTTCATTGATGCCATCGTTATCGGCAAGCCGAAGGCTGATGAGACCGTGGAGACTTGGGGCACCAATCATGCCCGTCCGCAGAACTGGGTGTACTGGGATGGCGTGCCGAACGACAAGCCGTCTCCGGCTGCGACCGTGAAGGAAGAGACCGTTATCGAGCTGGGTGAAAATGAGTATCTGGGCACTGGCTCTGGCAA
>CAZACE010000360.1:0-2372 GCA_964483255.1 uncultured Oscillospiraceae bacterium | reverse complement strand
GACCAGTCGCAGGTTCGCCTCGGCAAGCTTCTTCTTGGCGGCCTCTGCTTCCGGACCGCCTTCGAGCATCTTCTTGGCGATCTCAATTTCCTCGTCCGCTGTAAGCAGCGGCACCTTGCCGATCTCCTTGAGGTACATGCGCACCGGATCGTCGATGCTGATGCCTTCGGGGACGGACAGATCCAGCTCCGGCTCTGCAGCCTCCGCGGCAACGGCGGCAGCTTCGTCCTCCGTGCTGCTCACCACATTGATGCCCTCGGCCTCCAGCGTTTCAAAGACCGCATCAATCGCGTCGGCGTCAATATCCAGCTCGCTGAGCTTATTCATTACTTCCTGATAAGAGACCGTCTTCTTTTCGTTGCGAGCGAAATCGAGAATCTCCTTCACCTTCTGCTGTGCCTGTTCACGTGTCAGTGCCATGAGAAGTCATTCCTTTCTTCCGGCCGTCTGCCTTTGCTTCGTCAGTTCCTGTATTTTCAAAAGCGTTTTGCGCTTATCTTCGCCCGATTGCGTGGCAAGCTCCTTCTGAAGCGCCGCAATCTTTCCTTCAATGCGCTTTTTATGCAGCACGCGCAGGCAGTCGCCCGCCATACGCAGCTGTCCCTCTTCGCCGGCGCCGCTGTCGCGCTGCAATATGCTGGCCGCGCGCGCACGCGCGTTTTCATCCGACATGCTCTCCAGAATTGCGCCCGGGGTCATGCCGCTGATGAGCTTTTCCGCCAGCGCCCTGCGCTCCGAGGAAATAAAATCCTCCGCGGTCACCGTGCCCGGCTCGATTCGACCTTCCGCCAGCAGCAAAAGAAGCTGCTTTTCGGCGGCGGCGGTTTCCGTATCGACGCCGTCGGTATTTTCCTCCAGCGGACGCGCCACATGGCTGTACGCCGGCCTTTTTTCCTTTTCGATGAGCTCTGATCTGCCGATCTGCGCAAGAAGCACTTCGCGTGAAAAGCCCGTGGCCAGCATCAGCGAGCGCACGTGGTTTTCCAGCTCAACCGGCTCTTTCACCTTGGCCAGATGCTTGGCGCAGGCCATGGCATATTCTGTGCGCCCCTCCTGCGTGGACAGATCGCGCCCCTGCATCTCCTGCTTCATGCGGTATGTCGCCGCATCCATCGGGGTCAGGCTATCCAGTCCCTCAAGGCCATATTCCCGGATATACTCATCCGGATCCATGCCGCCGGGGAAATCGAGCACGCGCGCGCGAATATTCTCCTGCTCAAAGATCTCCAGCGCACGCAGAATCGCCTTCTGACCCGCTGCGTCGCCGTCGTAGGAGACCCAGATCTCCGGCGCATAGCGCTTGAGCAGCCTCGCCTGCTCGATGGTCAGCGCCGTTCCCAGCGTCGCACAGACGCCCGGCAGCCCCGCCTGCGTCAGCGCGATCACGTCCATGTAGCCTTCCACAAGGATCACGCGCTTGAGGCCGCGCTGCTTTTTCAGCAGATTGTGCGCGAACACGCCAAGGCGCTTATTGAACACAGGCGTATCGCCCGTATTGAGGTATTTCGGCTTGATATCGCCCAGCGCACGGCCGCCAAAGCCCAGCACGCGGCCCTGCCCATCGATAATCGGGAAGATCGCCCGCTGGCGGAACATGTCATATACCCTGCCGTCGCGGCGCACGGAGATGCCGGCTAAAACCAGCTCGTCATCCGTAAAGCCCAGCGAGCGCATCGCCTGCGTGGCGCCGTCGCTGCGCATGGGCGCGGAACCCAGACCGAACATGCGGATCGTCTGGTCGTCCAATCCTCTGCCATACAGATACGCGAGCACCTGCTCGTTTTCCTTCTTCCACAGCTGACTGTGAAAAAATCGCGCACACTGCTTATTCGCTTCGTAGATCCGCTCTTTCTGGGACTTGGTCGCCGCGTCCTCGCGGCCGCCCACCATCTGAGGGATTTCCATATGCGCCTGCTCGGCCAGGAGCTTCACGGCATCCTGGAATTCCAGATGCTCCATCTCCATCACGAAATTGATGGCGCTTCCGCCGACATGGCAGCCGAAGCAATAGTACATCTGTCTTTGCGGATTGACGGTAAACGACGCCGTTTTCTCGCCATGGAAAGGACAAAGACCCCAATAGCGGCCGCCCTTGGGGGTCAGCTGCACATAGCGGGAAACAACCTGAACGATATCGGAGCGTTCACGAAGCTCATCAAGCCACGCCTGCGGAAACCTCAACGCCGATCACCGTCCTCTCCTTTCGCCATGGCCGAAAAGGCCCGAATGCCGTCCTATCTTTTTCGCCGCGCAATCCGACTTTCCTGCATAGAACATGCAATTTTTTCGGGGAAAAGTCTTTCTTTTCCCTATTTTTCATCCAATTACGTCAAAAAACGGTGGAACAAACAACTTCTGATAGGTCTTGACCG
>CAZACE010000359.1:0-2385 GCA_964483255.1 uncultured Oscillospiraceae bacterium | reverse complement strand
GTCGCGGTTTACGAGGAGTTCATGTCCGAAATGGTGGGTGACACCTCCTTTGCTTCGGCACTGGCTGTGATGATCACGATGTGCACACTGATGATCCTGATCATTCAGAAGACATCCATCGCAAGCAAGTCCTACCAGATGAGCGCTCTGCGTCCTCCCAAGGAGCGTGAGTTCCACGGGTGGAAGCGTGCACTGGTCTCTTCTCCCCTGTATCTGGTCGGTATTATCGGTATCCTGCCTATCTTAGTCATCGTCTACACCTCTTTCCGTGCAGTCAACGGCACCCGCTTCACCGATGGCTTCAGTCTGGTCAGCTATCAGGCTGTCGTCAGCTCCATGGGCCGTTATATCCGCAATACCTTCATTATGTCGGCCATCGCCATCGTGATCGTCATGATCATCGGCCTGCTGGCTGCATACCTGATCGTTCGGCGCCGTTCCAAGATCTCCAGCCTGCTGGATCTTCTTCTGATGTTCCCCTATGTTATTCCCGGTTCCGTTATCGGTATCAGTATGGTCGTTGCGTTCAACCGCCAGCCTCTGATCCTGACCGGCACCTTCTTTATCGTGATCGTGGCTTATGTTATCCGTAAGCTGCCCTTCACGCTCCGCTCCAGCGTGGGTATCCTGTATCAGATAGACCCGTCTATCGAAGAGGCATCCATATCGCTGGGCGTGACACCCATGAAAACGTTCTTTATGACTACGGCGCCCCAGATGCTGCCGGGTCTGTTCTCCGGTGCGATCCTGAGCTTTATTGAGATCATCAACGAGCTCAGCTGCTCCATGATCCTGTACACCGGCAAGACCCAGACCATTGCGGTTGCCATCTTTAACTCCCTGTTCCGCGATGCCTACGGCACAGCAGCCGCTCTGGCTACGATCCTGACTGTGGTCACCGTGCTCTGCCTGATGCTGTTCAATAAGCTCACCGGCGGTAAGGGCTATGTGTCATAATTAACCATTTGGCTTTTGCTTGGGAACAAGGTATAATGACAGTAAACGAAATGTATGAGGAGATGTCACTATGATCAACCGTTTGAAAGGCTGGATCAGCTCCCGTTATGTGGCGCGCCTTCTGCTGTACTTTTCTGTCATTGGCCTTGTTCCCATCCTCGTTTTCAGCATGATCACCCGGAACATCACCTACAACTCTGTGCAGCAGCAGCTGGCACTGCAGACAGAAAACACCGTTCTTGGTGTTTCCTCCTCCCTTGGAAAAGCGCTGGATGAATACAGCG
Organism: uncultured Oscillospiraceae bacterium; assembly: GCA_964483255.1. Classification (GTDB taxonomy): domain Bacteria; phylum Bacillota; class Clostridia; order Christensenellales; family Aristaeellaceae; genus Ventricola. The sequence goes on along the minus strand of CAZACE010000359.1, from coordinate 1,144 downwards.
CGACCCTGCTTCGCCTGTCTGTGGACCCCGATGTCCGGCGGTTCGTGCAAAGCGGTTATCAGGAGGGAGAGACTTCAAAGAACCCCTCCACGCAGACAATGCGTGCCTTACTCAGGCTATACAGTGAAGTAAGCGGAAAGAACAAATACCTGGCTGCTCATGTGGTCAGCACGCAAAACAAGGACAGTTTATCCACGGCTACTGTCCCGATCAACTATCTGCCGCCGTTTAATGTGAACTGGGGCATTTTTCGCATGGCTGCTGAAACCCAGACAACGGCGTTCCGAACCAACGACCGCAACTCCAACGCGCTTTCCGGTGTGGCCTTTTCCATGGCGATGGCAATTCGCGGCACAGACAGCGAAATCCTGGGTTATGTGATCTTCGATGTGTATCACGAAATGCTGGAGGAGCTTTTGAAAGAAGCAGACCTTTCCTATGACCTGGATATTTACATCACAGATTACTACCATTTTGTGATCCACTCCACCAAAGAAGCGGATTACCGAACACTGCCTTCGGAGATGTATCCGGTGGTCGAGGAGCTTACCGGCGGTCAGGTCGTCCAGAGTCTGGAGACCCAGGATGTAATGTATGTTGGCTCCGAGCTTTCTGAATACGGCGTATGGGTCGTCGGCAACATGTCCATGGGGCCTGCAAATCAGGCAAATCAGTATGTCAGCAGCGCAGGATTTCTGGCTGCCGCTATCTGCATTATCCTGTGCGTGGCCGCAGCCATGCTTGCCTGGAAGGACCTGTCAGAGCCCATTCACAAGCTGACAAAAACCTTTGAGAAAATGGAAAGCGGTGACCTGTCGGCCCGCGTAAATATGGATCAGAGAAAGGATGAATTCGGTTCTCTTGGCAGCCGTTTTGACCAAATGGCAGACCAGATCGAAGCACTGATCGTAAATGTGGAAGAAAAGCAGCGAAGGCTGCGGATCTCCGAATCCTCCGCCCTGCAGGCCCAGATCAATCCCCACTTTTTGTATAACACCCGGGACCTGATCAAGTGGAACGCTAAGCTTGGCAATACCGCTGAGGTCACAAAGATCACGGTTTTGCTGGGAAAGCTGCTGCGTTCCATGGCAAATTTTGAAGAAGACACCGTTACTGTAGACGAAGAATGCAATTTGATCGACCG
>CAZACE010000358.1:0-2388 GCA_964483255.1 uncultured Oscillospiraceae bacterium | reverse complement strand
GGTGACGCGGTAGGTGATATGGTGCAGCAGCGCGTAGGGGATCTCCTCGATGGTAGCGGTCATGGCATCCTTGGTATTGACGGCGCGAATGATGGCCGGCCAGCCCTCGTAGCGGCTCTCATCCTTCACGCCGACGCTCTTGATATCCGGCACGGCAATGAAGTACTGCCAGACCTTCTCGCTCAGGCCGCTGTTTGCGAATTCCTCGCGCAGGATCGCGTCAGCCTCGCGCAGGGCATGCAGGCGGTCGCGGGTGATCGCGCCGAGGCAGCGAACGCCAAGTCCCGGGCCCGGGAACGGCTGACGATAGACCATCGCATGCGGCAGGCCCAGCGCCTCGCCGACCACGCGAACCTCATCCTTGAACAGCAGCTTGAGCGGCTCAACCAGTTCAAACTGCAGATCCTCCGGCAGGCCGCCGACATTGTGATGGGACTTGACGGCTTTCTTGCCTTCGGCAGCCTTGATGGATTCCAGAATATCCGGATAGATGGTGCCCTGCGCCAGGAAGGAAATGCCTTCCAGCTTGCGGGCTTCCTCCGCAAAGACGGTGATGAATTCCTTGCCGATGATCTTGCGCTTGCGCTCCGGCTCGGAAACGCCGGCCAGCAGATTAAGGAAATGATCGGTGGCGTCCACATAGATCAGGTTGGCGTCCAGGCCGTCCTTGAACATCTTGATGACGTCTTCGGATTCATTCTTGCGCATCAGGCCATGGTTTACATGCACGCAGACGAGCTGCTTGCCGATGGCCTTGATGAGCAGCGCCGCAACGACGGAGCTGTCCACACCGCCGGAAAGCGCCAGCAGAACCTTTTTATCGCCAACCTGCGCGCGAACGGCGGCAACCTGCTCCTCGATGAAGGCATTGGCCAATTCCATCGTGGTGATGCGCGCCATGGACTCGGGACGAATATTGCTCATAATCATCACTCCTGTATCTGAGTCGAATAAATGCTTGATTTACGACACATATTTTATCACGCTGCCCGCATGATTGTAAATAACAAGGGAAAATTTCTTGTACGAACGTTGGCATTTATAAATTGCCCTTTTCTTCGCCTTTTGATGCGTGTTTACACACCCGCCAATTCACGCTATAATACGGTTATTCCCGATTTTTGAGAGGTTATTCTATGTTTCTGCTCATGACCAGCAGCCCCTGCGACAACAACGTGCCCGCAGGCGTTACGCTTCCCTGTATTTGGGATACGCGAAATGCCTTTGTCGATCATCTGCGCGCGCACTGGAAGCCGGACAGCCGGCTTGTTGTGATCTGCTCGGATCCGCACAACGCGCCGCTCAACGATGAGATGTGCGATACATTCACCAAATGCTTTAATTATCATGGCCTCACGGTATCCTCGTCCGTCATGCTCGATGGGCGCAATGCGCGCGATAGCGAGCGGCTCATCACGCTCAGCGACGTCGTGATTCTCGGCGGCGGCCATGTGCCCACGCAGCAGGCTTTCTTTGAAAGTATTGGCCTGCGGTCGCTTCTGCGCGGATACACCGGCGTGATCATGGGCGTGAGCGCGGGCTCGATGAACTGCAAGGATATCGTCTATGCCCAGCCGGAGCTGCCGGGCGAATCCATCGATCCGGATTATAAGCGGTTCATCCCGGGGCTTGGCCTTTCTCGCGTGCAGGTGCTGCCGCACTACCAGATGGTGAAGAACAATTGCCTCGACGGCAAGCGCCTGTTTGAGGATATCACGTTCGGGGACAGCTTTGGCCGATCGTTTTATGTGCTCGTAGACGGAAGCTACGTCATGCGCGAGGGCGATACTTACACGCTCTGGGGCGAAGGATACCTCATCCGCGACGGACGAATGGATCAAATCTGCCGCGAGGGCGAGCACATTGTGATTGCGGAGGAATGAGCATGGAGCTATTCAAAGGGCGACCCGAAAACAGCGAGGGCAGACTTGAAAAAGAGATGCGCGTATACGATCTGCTGGACAGTCTCGCTATTTCATATGAGCGTACGGATCATATCGCTGCAATGACCATGGAGGACTGCCAGGAGATCGACGGTATTCTGGAGGTCGTCATCTGCAAGAATCTGTTCCTGTGCAACAGGCAGAAGACGAAGTTTTATCTGCTGATGATGCCGGGCGACAAAATTTTTAAAACAAAGGATCTTTCAAGCGCCATCGGATCGTCGAGGCTTTCCTTTGCCGATCCCGCAGACATGGAGAAATATCTGGATATCACGCCCGGCGCGGTTTCTGTGATGGGACTGATGAACGACAGAGAGAACCATGTGCAGCTGATCATGGACAGGCCTGTTGTAGAGGGTGAACTGCTGGGCTGCCATCCCTGCGTGAATACGTCCAGTTTGCGGATGAGGACAAAGGACGTGATGGAGAAGTTCCTGCCGGCCGT
>CAZACE010000357.1:0-2419 GCA_964483255.1 uncultured Oscillospiraceae bacterium | reverse complement strand
CTCGGTGGAGGCGACGCCCTGCGGGTTGCCCTTGCCCCAGAGCTCCGGATGCTTGCTGGCGGACTTGTTGAAGCCATAGGAGACGAACACGGCGATATCCGCGCCGGCGCCCGGGATGGCGCCGATGACGGTGCCGATGAGGCCGCCGGAGATGATCTGCGGCCAGATGAGCTTGATGGTCTCCCAGTTCGGAAGAACCTCATTGATCTTCTCGTTGGAAGCTTCCTGCTTCTCTTCGCCATTGATGATGCGCTCGACGCCGGCGATCACCTCGGCGACGGCGAACATACCGATCAGCAGCGGGATGAACTGGAAGCCTTCAAGCAGACCGGTGTCGGAGTAAGTGATGAAGCGCGGGGTGCCGTTGGTCGGGTCGAGGCCAACGCAGCACATCAGCATGCCCAGGAACGCGGAAACCATGCCCTTGGCAATGGATTTGCCGGAGATGGCGACGATGACGGACAGACCGAAGATGGCCAGCATGAACATTTCGCCCGGGCCGAAGCTCATGGCAGCGTCGGCGATAACCGGGGAGAGGAAGGTCATGACCAGCGCGCCGATGACGCCGCCGCAGAAGGAAGCGAACATGGCGATAGAAAGCGCCTTGCCGGCTTCGCCGCGCTGACACATCGGATAGCCGTCAATCAGCGTGGCGGCCGCAGCCGGGGTGCCCGGCGTGTGGATGAGGATGGCGGAGATGGAACCGCCGTACATACCGCCGCAGTAGACGCCCAGCATCATGCCGATGGCCGGGATCAGATCCATGCCATAAGAGAATGGGATGAGCAGCGCGATACCCATGGTCGCGGTCATGCCCGGAATAGCGCCCAGGAGAACGCCGCCGGTCGCGCCCAGCAGCGTCATGATCAGAACCTGCGGATCAAGGAATACAGCGCCGTAGCTTTCAAAGAGCAAACCCCAATTCATACAAGCGCCTCCTTTCTTAAATCATGTCGACGAGATCCTTCAGCGGCTGAAGGACGCCCATCGGGATATTCACGGACAGAATCTTGTAGAAAACGATCCACATGAACAGCGGAACGAGGAAACCGACCAGCAGCATGATCTTCGGGTTGCGCTTGCCGATCAGATACATGATGACGATGGCGATGATCGCGGAGCACAGAACGTAGCCCAGCGTGTTGAACAGGGCTACATAAAGCACGCACAGAGCCATGACGATCGCAGCGCCCTGGATGCCCTTGTTCTTGAAGATGTTGATGCTTGGCGCCGGTTCGGCGAGCGGATCATCTTCGGTCATGTTGGTCAGCTTGATGCCGTTCGTGATGACAACGATGGCGGAGAAGATGATCAGGCCGACGGACATGATCTGCGGGAACAGCGCCGGCTGCACATAAGCGTTCTTGATCACCTGGAAGCTGTAGGTCTTCAGCAGAGCCCAGATACCGAGGGCCAGGAAAATCAGGCCGCCGATCAGGTTGGAGAAAGCCTGAGTGTTGGTCTTCTTCACAGAATGTCACTTCCTTTGTTTTGCTTGAAAAGATGGGCAGGCAAGCTGCCTGCCCATCAGGGTGTTAAGCAGGAATTACAGGCCGAGGGACTTCATCGCGGTGCCGACGTCGGTCAGGCTCTTGGCCAGGAACTCGGTGAACTCGGCAGAGTTCTTGTAGGCGATGGTGTAGCCGCCGTTGTTCATGAAGGTCACGAACTGCTCGTCGGCAGCGGCCTTGGCGCAGGCTTCTTCCAGGCGGGCAACGATCGCAGCGTCGGTGCCCTTGGGCAGGCACATGCCGCGCCAGGTGTAGTACTGAATGTCAACACCCTGCTCAGCACAGGTGGCGACGTCCGGGAACAGGCTGTTGCGCTGGCTGTCCATGACGCCCAGAACGACCAGATGGCCGGACTCGATGAAGTTGCGAGCCTCGCCCAGGGAAACGGTGACGCCCTGAATGAAGCCGGAGGCCGCATTCTGAACGGCGGTCGCAGCACCTTCCTGATACGGGATCATCTGGATCTCGATGCCGGTGGCATCCATCAGGTAGCCGCCCGCAACGTGCCAGACGCCGGCGTTAGAGGAAGCGCCCAGCTGAACCTCGCCCGGATGCGCCTTGCAGTACTCGATGAAGGTCGGGACGTCGGTGATGTTGTTGGCCTTGGCCCACTCGGCGTTGACGGTGATCGCAGCGGCGTCGGTGTTGACCAGGCACAGCGGGATGTAGTCTTCGTAGGTCAGCTGAGCGGTGCCCAGGTGCGTGTAAGTGGACAGCTCGAATGTGACCATACCCAAGGTGTAGCCGTCCGGATCCGCATTGGCAGTGGCCTGATGGCCGATGATGCCGCCGCCGCCGGTGCGGTTGTCAACGGTCAGGTTGACGCCCAGATCCTTGCCCAGGGCCTCGCAGAACGCACGCAGAACAGCATCCGTGCCGCCGCCGGCAGCCCACGGACAGATAACGTT
>CAZACE010000356.1:0-2437 GCA_964483255.1 uncultured Oscillospiraceae bacterium | reverse complement strand
GAAGAAAAGTCAAGGTATAAATGAAAAAGATGGGCAAAGCAGCCGCCTGCATGCCCATCATATCATGAAAGTGTTTCCCCTTTGTTTCTGTCACATGTGTGATTCATGATTTTTTGTCCTTGCGCTTGCCGATCATGCCGCCGGTCATCTCGCGAAGATTGCGTCCGATTTTTTCGCCTGCGCCGCGTATGGAACCCGTCTGCAGAAGGGCAAAGAGGAGCACGCCTACGATGACCACTGCGGCGATCACGCCCATACCCGCCATGGAACCTTTGTTTTTTGCCTTTGTTTGCGCGCCTGCGGCAGTTTCGGCGCTTTTTGCGCTCATAGTCTGCGCGCCATAGAGCGTGGTGGAGACGACGTCGGCCATCACATCTGTGGATTCCAGCACGCGCTCCTTGTTCAGGGTATGCGTGCCGAACTCAAGCAGAATTGCGTTGGGCGAGAGATCCTGGTTGTAATTGCCCTTGCCGATGAAGATATCCTTGATCAGTCCGGGATATTTTTTATCCGCAACAGCCTTGATCTCCTTGGCAAATTCCCGGTTGACTGCGCTGTTCTGGTTGCCGCGGCCCACAAGTAGGCGTATCTGCGAGGCGCTTTTGCCGTCAATGGTCGCCTTGTACTGCTCCGGATCGGGAATGCCGTCGCGGTGGATATCAATGATCGCGTCCGGCCTGTTTTTAATAAGGCGCTCGGCTGTGCGGCGGCTGCGCCTGTATGCGCCGGAGTCGTGGGGTAAATGGGTTGATTCGTCCAGAATGACGTCGATCCCTCTTGCCTGCAGATCATCGCGGAATGCGCGCGCAACGTCGTAAATACCGCCCTGTCCCTCGATGGACTGCGTGCCGTCTGTGGGAACGTAGCTCTCATCGCTATGGGTGACATACATGGCGATGAGCTTTTTGTCTCCCGCTGCGGCTTTGCTTGATGCCGGAACCGTTCCGTCTTCATCTGCAAAGACGGCCTGCGCTGCACCTGCGTCCAACCAGGAAACGTCAGGCATTTGCTCCTCGCCGATTCTCTGTGCAGTGGCGGCCGTACCATCCACGCTTTTAATCCGATAGAGTATATTTTCTTTGCTGATATACTCGTCGCCGATGGAAATCGTGCCGGCGATGGTGAATAGCGTGCTGCTGCTTTCGTCTGATACGGTGAAAATCTTGCTGTCATCTGCCAGGGCAGGCGCGGTAAGAAGCAGGAAGATGAGCATGGGAATGAAAGCTCGTTTCATGCGCGGCTGCCTCCCTCTATGGGCTGTTTTTTTCCACGATGCATGCGCTCCATGGCTTCGCCCGCCAGCTCGCAGCAGAGCACGGCGATCACGCCCGCGAGAACGACAGCGTCCAGCGCACCCGCACCGCCCAGATACACGGCCTGATCGATGCCGCGCATCCAAAGCGATGCAGCCGTGACGAGATCCGCAAAAAGCACGCCGAGCACGCCTGCTATAAACGCGCTGCGCCTTGAGCGGCCCATCAGCCAGGCGATGATGCCGCCGGCGATTCCGTAGAGGATCATCGGATCGAGCATGGGCATGTTGATGGGATCCGAGGGGAAGAGCATGGAGATGACCGTAATCGCTGCTGCTGTGAGCAAAGAGGCGACAATGGCGCGGATGCGCTCCTTGCCAGTGCCTGCATGCAGAAGGAGATAGACGCAGATGATGACGGGAACGATTGCGCCGCCTATATTCAGGCGGACGAGTCCGAAATCCAGATCCGGCAGCCAGCCGCCGATGAAGATTGCGGCGACAAACAGCAGCGCGTGTCTGTCTGTCAGCGCCATGCGGTCGAGCACACGCTGCAGTGCGCCCATCAGGATCAGCACGCTGAGCACGATGAGCAAGATCATGCCGATGGACATGGAAAAACCTCGCTTTCTGTTTCTTGAATATGCGTATTGTGCGAGGGAGCGCGGTGTTTTATGTACGAGGTTACGTTGGGGCTATCCGCCCCAAACCCCGACAAGGGATTTCATCCCTTGACCCTTCTTCGCTGTGCGCATACGCGCGGCGGTGGGAAATGATTTGCTTGCTTTAAGCCGCCGCGAAGCGGAAGAAGGGAGTTTGAGGGATGAAATCCCTCAAGCAAGGTTTGGGACGGCAGTCCCAACGTTCCAGTCCCAACGTTCTCTCCCCAAAGAAGGCAGCCCAACGCATCCCTTGCCCATTCGAAGGGAATATGATATAATCTACGCCAGCAGTTTCTTAAACGGGAGATAAAGGACATGAGCAGATTACCAAAGGTCGTTGCTGTTGTCGGCACAAACGCCTCCGGCAAGAGCGCGCTGGGCATTGAGCTGGCCAGAAAATATGATGCGGAGATCATCTCGGCGGACTCCCGTCAGGTGTTTGCCGGCTTGGATCTGGGCAGCGGCAAGGTTACGCCAGAGGAAATGCAGGGCGTACCGCATCATATGATCGACGTTAGAAAGC
>CAZACE010000355.1:0-2442 GCA_964483255.1 uncultured Oscillospiraceae bacterium | reverse complement strand
GAGTGCTCCGAGCTGGTTAAGGCCCTGGAAGAGAAGTTCGGCGTTGTCGCCGCTGCCCCGGTCGCCGCTGGCGCTGGCGCTGCTGCTCCGGCCGCTGCTGCTGAAGAGAAGACCGAGTTCGACGTCGTGCTCACCGGCTTCGACGCTGCGAAGAAGGTTGCCATCATCAAGGCCGTCCGCGAGGTCGTTCCGGGCCTGGGCCTGAAGGAAGCCAAGGACATCGTCGAGGGCGCTCCGAAGACCCTGAAGGAGGGCGCTTCCAAGGAGGACGCCGAGGCCATCAAGAAGAAGCTGACCGAGGCTGGCGCTACCGTCGAAATCAAGTAATTCTTTCCCGAAAGAAGAATTGCAGCACCTCTGCCAATTGGCAGAGGTGCTTTTTCTATGCGTTCAAAATTTTGAATTTTGGCAGCGGCATTTTTAACGTGGGATTTCTTGAGCGAGATATGGCGTGGTGCTAGACTACACCCTTGTATGGAAACAGGCATGCCTGGTAAATATAGGCATATCGTTATACCAATGGGAGGGAATACCATGAAAGCGTATCTTGAGCGCTGCGAAGAGGTACTCAAGCAGCAAAACTCTGATGAAGCCGGCCTTTCTTCTGCCGAGGCGAGCAAGCGCCTTGAGCAGGTTGGCCCCAACAAGCTGCAGGAAGGCAAGAAGAAGTCCCTGCTGGAGAGATTTCTGGGCGAGCTGGCTGACCCGATGATCATCATTCTGATCGTTGCGGCTGTGATTTCCGGCATTACTGCGTTCTATTCCGGCGAATCCTTCACCGACGTTATCATCATCATGGCTGTTGTCATCATCAACGCTGTGCTTGGCGTCGTGCAGGAGAGCAAGGCGGAGGCTGCCATCGAGGCCTTGCAGGAGATTGCTGCGGCGACCAGCAAGGTTATGCGCGATGGCAAGATGGTCATTCTGAAGAGCGAAGAGCTCGTTCCGGGCGATATCGTGCTGCTGGAGGCAGGCGACGCCGTGCCGGCGGACGGCCGCATTCTTTCGAGCGCGAGCCTCAAGATTGAGGAAGCCGCACTGACCGGCGAATCCGTTCCGGTGAGTAAGTTCATCGATTTGCTGGAGCTGGGCGATGCAAAGGATGTGCCGCTGGGCGACCGCAAGAACATGATGTACATGGGCTCCACCGTCGTCTATGGCCGAGGTAAGGCGGTCGTGACCGGCACGGGCATGCAGACTGAGATGGGTAAGATTGCCGGCGCGCTGGCGCAGGCTGAGGAGGAGGAAACTCCGCTTCAGATCAAACTGGGTCAGCTCAGTAAGTTCCTGACCGCTCTGGTTCTGGGCATCTGTGTGGTGATCTTCAGCGTTGGTCTATTCCGCGCTGCGGGCACCGAGGCCGGCATCACCGGTATGACCATGCTCGATACCTTCATGGTTGCCGTTTCTCTGGCTGTTGCGGCGATTCCGGAAGGTCTGGCTGCGGTCGTGACGATCGTTCTGTCCATCGGCGTCACCAATATGTCTCACAAGAATGCGATCATCCGCAAGCTGACCGCTGTTGAAACCCTGGGCTGCACGCAGATCATCTGCTCGGACAAGACCGGCACCCTGACCCAGAACAAGATGACCGTTGTCGAGCGTGCTGCCGATGACGAGAAGCTGCACATGACCGCGATGGCGCTGTGCTCCGATGCGAAGTACGACGACGAAGCCGGCGAGGCCGTCGGCGAGCCGACCGAGTGCGCGCTGGTCAACGATGCGGCGAAGGCTGGCATGAAGGGCGAGGCGCTCTACGGCGCGTATCCGCGCGTGAGCGAGGCGCCGTTCGATTCCATGCGCAAGATGATGTCCACCATCCACGAGACCGAGGACGGCCTTGTGCAGTTCACCAAGGGCGCTCCGGACGTCGTGCTGAATAGGTGTTCGCATGCCCTCATCGGCGGTAAGGTTGTCGAGATGACCGACGCCATCCGCGCGGACATCCTCGCGGCGAACAAGCGCATGGCCGATAAGGCGCTGCGCGTTCTGTGCGCTGCCAAGCGCGATTGGGCGGCGATGCCGACCAGTCTTGAGCCGGAGAACCTGGAGAAGGATCTGATCTATATCGGTCTGTCCGGAATGATCGACCCGGTTCGCCCGGAGGTTAAGGCTGCGATCGTCGAGTGCCGCAGCGCGGGCATCCGCCCGATCATGATCACCGGCGATCACAAAGATACCGCTGTGGCCATCGGCATGGAACTCGGCATTCTCACCGACGCTTCTCAGGCGATCACCGGCGCGCAGCTCGATGAGCTGAACGACGAGCAGCTCTCCCGCTGCATCGAGAACTACTCTGTCTATGCCCGCGTGCAGCCGGAGCACAAGGTTCGCATTGTCACAGCCTGGAGGGCGAAAGGCAAGATCACCGCGATGACCGGTGACGGCGTCAACGACGCTCCGTCCATCAAGAGCGCCGATATCGGCGTTGGCATGGGTATC
>CAZACE010000354.1:0-2451 GCA_964483255.1 uncultured Oscillospiraceae bacterium | reverse complement strand
CGGCCAGCAGCGAAATCACGGCCTGCATCGCGGGAGAGACCCATTTCTCCCTGTGATAGAGCAGCTGCTTCCAGAGCTCAGGCTCAAAGCCCTCGGCGTCAAGGCGCACGATCGTCCCGCGCCGGGCGGCCTGCTCAGTGGCGTAGTCCGGCAGGAAGGAGACGCCCAGCCCCTGCGCCACCAGCGAGCAGAGCAGATCCGCGCGGGCGGTTTCCAGCACGGGAAGGATCTCCAGAGAATCCTTGGCCAGCCACTCATCCAGCAGGCGGCGGTAGCTCATGTTCTTTTCCGTCAGAAGGAAGTCCTGATTGATCAGATCCTCCTTGGTCAAAAGCGGCTTTTTGGCCAGCGGATTATCCTTGCTGACGACAAAATGCACGCCGACCTTTTCCTCGCCGGCGATGACGTAGTTGGCGTCGTAGATGTGGCTGTCCAGCGTATAGACGAGATCGACCTCATTGTGATTGAGCAGGCGGAAGAGCTCGCCCGTGCCTGCCGTGGTCAGGCTGATGCGGATGCCCGCATACCGGCTGCGGATGGGGGAAAAACGCTCCTCAAGCAGATAGGCGCTCAGCGAATCGGATGCTGCCATGCGGATGAGCACGTCCCTGCCCGCGTCCTCCGGGGAATCCAGAGTCATCTGCTGGCAGAGCCTGAGTACCTCCTGCGCATAGCGCAGCGCCTCGCGGCCCTTGTCCGTCAGGCGGACAGCGTGGCCGATGCGGTCAAAGAGCCTGAAGCCCAGCTCCTCTTCCAGTTGACGGATCTGTACGGAAATGCTTGGCTGGGAATACCCTAACCGCTCGCCGGCGCGGGAGAAATTGCCCAGCTCTGCAACATGAACAAATGTGGTCAGGTTCTTGATATCCATAAGCGCCTCGATATTACATAATTTAATGGTAACAATAAGGAACATTCATTTGACAAATATCTAAGTATATTATATGGTAGATAAGGAATAAGTCAAGCAATACTATCCGGAGGATTTGTTTTTTATGAATCAAAAGAAAAACGCCTTCTTCTCTTCCCGTTGGGGATTTATCCTTTCTGCGGTAGGCTCTGCCGTGGGCATGGCCAACGTATGGGGATTCCCGGCGAAGATGGGCGCCAATGGCGGCGGTGCGTTTCTGGTGGCATATCTAATTTTCATTGCGTTGTTCAGCGTGGTGGGCCTGTCGGCCGAATATGCGATTGGCCGCCGCTCCCGCACGGGCACGGTGGGGTCATACCAGAAGGCCTGGGCGACCCGCGGCGAGTCGATGGGCAAGGCGGGCGGCTTGCTGGGCTGGCTGCCGCTGGCCGGCTCCATGTGCATTGCGTTGGGCTATGCGGTCATCATCGCCTACGTGCTCAAGGCGTTCTTCCAGTCCGTGACAGGCGAGCTGATGACGGTGGATACCGGCGCGTGGTTTGGCAGCTTCTCGTCGACGGATTATTCTGTGGTTCCGTTCCATGTGATCGTTGTTGTCGGCACGCTGCTCACGCTCCTTTTGGGCGCGAAGAGCATCGAGAAGAGCAACAAGGTCATGATGCCTGTGTTCTTTGTGATTTTCGTGGTGCTGGCGCTGCGTGTGGCCTTCCTGCCGGGCGCTGTTGAAGGCTATAAGTTCATGTTCACCCCGGACTGGGGGAAGCTGAAGGATCCGATGGTCTGGGTCTGGGCGATGGGTCAGGCGTTCTTCTCTCTCTCCGTTACAGGCAGCGGCATGATTGTTTATGGCGCGTATCTGGACGATGAGGAGAATATCGTGGGCGCCGCTGTGCGCACGGCTGTATTTGACACCACCGCGGCGCTGGTTGCGGCGCTGGTCATCATCCCGGCATGCTTTGCCTATGGTCTGGATGTCGGTGCGGGCCCGTCTCTGCTGTTCGTAACTTTGCCACGCATTCTGCAGGATGTGCCTTTCGGACGACTGTTCGCGATCATTCTCTATACGGCGATGGTTTTCGCCGGCGTGAGCTCCCTGCAGAATATGTTCGAGGCCGTTGGCGAATCGCTGCAGCATCGTTTCCCGAAGCTCAGCCGCAACTGGATGCTCATTCTCCTGGGCGTTATTTGCCTGAGCATCGGCGTGCATATGGAGCCGATTGCCAAGTGGGGTCCGTGGATGGACATTGTTTCCATCTATATCATCCCGATCGGCGCGACGCTGGGCGCGATTACCTGGTTCTGGGTGATGAAGAAGGACGACCTGCTCGAGGAGGTCAACAAGGGGGCGCCGAAGGCGCACGGCAGCCTCTGGCACAATGTCGGCCGCTATCTGTATGTTGGCTGCGCGCTGGTGCTGTGCTGTGTGGCGCTGTTTATGAAGGTTGCGTTCTAACCTGAAAAGCATCATAAAAGCCTTGCTCCGTCTGGGGCAAGGCTTTTTCTGTCTTAATCAGGCTTGGAAAAGAGCATCACCGTCTCCACCGCGCCGGTCCAGCAGAACATATCCACGCACTGAACCT
>CAZACE010000353.1:0-2459 GCA_964483255.1 uncultured Oscillospiraceae bacterium | reverse complement strand
GGCGGGTTTTAGGGCGGCAGCCCTAACGTAACCCCATTTTATACTATTTCCTGGCTAAAATCTTTCTTAAAACAGCGCGAAGCGAAGAAGGGGTTTGGGGATGAAATCCCCAAGCAGGTTTGGGCGGCAGCCCGGCGTTCCCTTCGTATATTCTCAAAAAACTTCGTAAAAGATAGGAGAAACCATGAACGGAGGGTATCAGCGCATGTGCGAGGAGTTCACGCTTTCCAATGGACTGCGCGTGGTGGCGGAGTATATCCCGCATTTCCCGTCGGTGAGCGTGGGCCTGTGGATTGGCGCAGGCTCCATGTATGAGACGAAAGAGGAGTGCGGTCTGTCTCACTTTGTGGAGCACATGCTTTTCAAGAGCACCGAAAACCGCACGACCAGAGAGATCGCCGTGGAGATGGACGCCCTTGGCGGCCAGGTGAACGCGTTCACCTCGAAGGAATGCACCTGTTACTATGCCAAGGTGATCGCCGAGCATCTTGATCGCGCGATGAGCCTGCTGTCTGATCTGCTGCTGAACGCAAAGATGGACGAGGAGGAATTTGAAAAGGAGCGCGGCGTCATCCTCGAGGAGATCGCCATGGGCGAGGATACCCCGGAGGATCTGGTGTATGACCTGCTTGCCGAGGCATACTTTGGTGATCATCCGCTGGCCCGCCCGATTCTGGGTACGCATGAACAGATCGCTTCTGTCACCCGTCAGGCGCTGACCGAGTTCAGACACAAGCATTACCGCCCGGATAATACCGTGCTTGCGATTGCTGGTCAATTCGATCTGGATGCGTTCAAGGCGATGGCCGAAAAGTATCTGGGCAATTGGCAGGCAGCGGGCGAGACGCACCTGCCTGCGCCCGTGAATGGCTGCAGCGGCGACGTGAAGCGCAAGAAGAAGGATATCGAGCAGGTGCATATCTGCCTGAGCTATCCGGGCGTTGCGCAGGATGACGATGATCTTTTCCCGTTGACGGTGATGAATAATCTCTTCGGCGGCGGCATGTCCTCGCGCCTGTTTCAGCATATCCGCGAGGAGATGGGCGCGGCCTACAGCGTCTATAGCTATCCGTCCACCTATGCCAATTGCGGCACGATGAGCGTTTACGCTGGCACCTCGCCGGATATGGCGCAGGCGGTGATCGATGCGCTGCACAGCGAGATCAAAAAGCTCATGGACGGCGGTATCACCGACGAGGAATTTGCCATGGCTAAGGATCAGCTCAAGGTGGGCTATGTACTCGGCCTTGAGAGCAGTTCCTCGCGTATGTCCTCCATCGGCCGCAGCAAGCTGCTGCGCGGCAGGGCGGTCGATCCGGACGACGTCGTGCGCAAGATTGAGGCGGTCACGAAGGAAGATGTAGAGCGCGTGACGGCGCGCGTTCTCTCGCAGCCGTGCGCGGCAGCGCTTGTGGGCAGAAACGTCGATCAGCTCAGAATTCTGTAAAAGCGCGCCGTGCGCGCTCCCGCTTCCGAAAAACTTTACTGAATTAAGCCATTCTGTGCTCGAAGCACGAAATTTCGCGCGATTTCCTGTTTTGTTAATAGCGTCCAGTTTTCCTTTGGTCAGCATGTGTGAATTGACAGGGATTTAAAAACCCTGTACAATAAAAACAGGAAGACCGAAGGGAGACAGAAGAATGCTTGAAAGCAGAGAAATCACGTTTGCGCCTGGCATGAGCGACGGCGCGCTCTTTGAACAGATCCGCCATCAGGGCAAGGCGTATGTGCAGCTGATGAGCTATTACTCAGCTGCCATGCTTGAGGTCGAAACCAAGTTCAAAGTGCTTTCTATAGAGTTTAACGGCAAGTTCGATAGAAATCCGATTGAATCGATCAAAACGCGCCTGAAAACGCCCAAGAGCGTCATCGAGAAGATGAACCGCATTGACAAACCAGTCACGGTTGAATCCATCGAAAAGGAGCTTTCTGACGTTGCTGGCGTGCGCGTCATCTGTTCGTTCGTCGATGATATCTATAAGCTCGCCGATATGCTCGCCCTGCAGGATGACCTCTATGTGCTCAGGGTAAAGGATTATATCCGTTATCCGAAAGAAAGCGGTTATCGCAGCCTGCATATGATCGTTGAGGTGCCGATCTTCCTTTCCAAGGAGAAACGGTACATGCGCGTGGAGGTGCAGCTGCGCACAATCGCCATGGATTTCTGGGCGAGTCTGGAGCACAAGCTCCATTACAAGAAGGATATCCCGCAGGAGCATACGCTGGAAATAGCCGAGCAGCTGCGCTCCTGCGCCAAGATCGTCTCGGAAACGGACCAGCAGATGCTGAACATCCGCAGGCAGATCGAGGGGGAGTTTTAGGGAACGTTGGGGGAGAACGATAGGGGACGCTGTCCCCTAAAACCCCTGCTGGAGATTTCATCTCCAGACCTCTTCATCGCTTCGCGACAGCTTTAAGCCGCCGCGAAGCGGAAGAAGGGAGTTTGAGGGATGAAATCC
>CAZACE010000352.1:0-2461 GCA_964483255.1 uncultured Oscillospiraceae bacterium | reverse complement strand
CTCTTCTTCGCTTCGCGTAGATCAACGAATGTTAAGTGCATTTAGACTTCTTCCTGCGCTTCACTTTCTTCGCGCAGCCTGGCAAATGCACCCGGCATCACCCAGCGCACAGGATCCAGTTTCACCTCACCGGGCATCTTCTTGAAGATCACGAACTTGATCGGCACGCCCTTTTCGGTATACATCTTCTCATGCTCGCTGATATAATTGGGCGTAAAGCCGGCCGCGTGCAGGTCGTTGACCAGATAGCGCATCTGGAAATTGCATGCCTCAAAATACGGCAGCGATTCCGTGAACAGCGGCATATCGTCGGTTTTAAACCAGATTTCACCGCCATCGACCAGAAAATCGCGATACTGCATCAGCTGCCTGGGATGGGTCAGCCTGCGCTTGGCGTATTTCGGGCGCTTTGTCCAGGGATTGCAAAAATTGATATATATGCGCTCCACGCGATCCTCCGGCGCAAACACCTTGCGGATATCCTCGATATTATAGCGGGTAATCATGGCGTTCTTCACGGGCTGATCGCCGTAGGTCTTCGCAATATTGCGGCGCGTATCGCCCAGAACGTTGCAGGTGATGTCCATCGCGATGAAGTTGACGTCCTGATTATCATACACCATCGCTGCGGTGGACACGCCCTTGCCGCAGCCCAGCTCCAGATACAGCGGCTGATCCTTCTCAAAGAGCTCACGCCAATGACCGCGATGTTTTTCGGCCTCATCCGTAAAATAGGGGCAGACAGCCAGCTCCGGCTTCGCCCACTTTTTGGTGCGCATATGCATAGGAATGCTTTCCTCCATGTAAAAAGGTCAGTCACGCATGACTGACCAACAAATATTCATACGTGAGTTCAGTATACCATGTTTTTTTCCGGCAGGCAAGCTCACAGTCGCTTTTGATAACAAAGCCAGCGTTCGCCCCACATTTCGCACTCGCCGCAAATGTCAAAACCAAGAGGCGCATAAGCTCGCTGCGGAATCTGATTGCGTTTAGCGACCAGAAAGCGCACGGCGTCACAGCCATCCGCGCGGGCATAATCCATCGCAGCGATCAACATGCGCTTGGCAAGCCCTTTCCCCTGCTGATCCGCCGCGACGCCAAGCCGGGAAGGAATCGCCCATTTTTCGGCATCCGGATACCATGGCGCAATTTCATCAAACTCCGGCTCATCCTCGCCGGGCAGGAGCGCGATCGCAGCCGCAATCCTGCCGCAGGACGTACGCATGACGATGGTTTTTCCATTCAGAACATCAGCATCGACGATCTCACGGGATGGATAATCCTCGCTCCAGGTACTGTAAGGCGTATCGATCAGCGAATGATAGAGCGCATAGACCGCTTCTGCGTCCTGCGGGGCTGCGCGCTCTACGATCATGTTTTCCATTTTGATCCCTCAGTCTGTCGCATTATTCTGCGCGGTTGGCGGATTTTTCGGTATCAAAGCCATCCGGATAGCGTGCACGCAGCTTGGCAATATTGCGTTCCAGTACCTCTTCAAGCGAAACATCCAGCGCATACGCAGTCTCTGCCAGATACCAGGCAACGTCACCGAGCTCCTTGATGAGCGCCTCGCGATCCAGATCATGTCCCTGCGCGAGGTGCTTTTTCACGATATCGATTGCCTCGCCTGATTCGCCGCAAAGGCCCATCACGCCGTTGATCAGCACGTCGCGCTTATCGAGCGCGGGGTTGAGCGTGCGCATGGCGAGGGTTTGGTATTCGTTGATGGTCATGTTCATCACCTCGTGAATCCGTTTCCATTACGCTTTGTCTTTGTAATAATCAGATGCAAGCATGCTATATATACATGCATCCACAATGCCTTTATTGCTCCAATCAGCTTTCCTTAAAGTGCCTTCATACACCAGACCGCATTTTTTCATCACGCTGCCAGAATTCGGGTTCTCCGGATCATGTTGGGACTCAATCCTTTTTACGCCAACCTGATCAAAGAAAAAAGGGATGATTGCAGAAAACGCTTCGCTTGTAAAGCCTGAATGCCACCATTTGCTTCCAATGCAATATCCAATATGGACTTTCTCGGTTCTTTCATCCATATCGACTACCGAGATCGTGCCAATCGGTTCATTTATAGCCTTAAGCACAATGGCCCACTGATAAAAGTCTGCCTTTTCGTATCCAGCAATCCAACTGCTCAAAACCTTTTCAGTTATATCAATGCTGGTATGTGTCGGCCACCGCAAATACTCAGTTACATTTTCATCACTTGTCCAATTGCAAAAAGCAGCATGGGCATCTTCAGCAGTAAACCTTCTCAATATCAGCCTATCTGTTTCTATTCTAATAGTGCATTTATGCTTCATGCTCATTCAGCTCCATCTATTCAAATCCATGCTCGCATTATATCATACTCTTGCTAAACTGAAAACCCCTAGCTATGTTCGCTCCCGGGCGTTCGGCCTGGACTGTTCTGCGTCCACTGGACGCCGTCCATGCC
>CAZACE010000351.1:0-2464 GCA_964483255.1 uncultured Oscillospiraceae bacterium | reverse complement strand
TTGCTCGTTGCTCGTTGCTCGTTGCTCGTTGCTCGTTGCTCGTTGCTCAATTTTAAGCCGGTCATCATCACCTGTCAAGCTCCTTGACGAAAAAATCATATAAATATACAAGATAATTATAAGGCGTAGAGCCGCATTTTACAAGGCTTTTCGCCAACATCGGACGGAGATTTCCAGAGTTGTATCTGAGATGAAAGGTGTTGGCGAGCATACCGCAGCGCGCCTGATTGCAGAAACAGGCGCTGTCCGTTTTCCAGGCCGACGCCGCTGGCCTCGGTGATGATTTCGCCGAAAAAGAACGCCGCGCCGACCTGATCGGACACAAAGCGGTCTTTGGCAATCTTGAGCACGGCCGTCTGCTGCGCTTTTGGCGGATGGACAGCGTATGGAGCATATGCAAAACCTCCGTTGAACCTGAGAAGCCTTGAAGATATACCGACGAGGGATGGATACTGTTTTTTAAATTCTCTTTTGCTTAGCTTGCTCCTGCCTGTCCATTTGCAGACAGCAGAAATGGATAAACCGCATGCTGAAACGGCATCCTCTTTTTGAGGTGAGAATATGGAATCGATATGGACAAAGGCGGTGCGGCCGCCAACCTTTGAGCCGCTCGGGGAAGATATTCAAACAGATGTGCTGATCATCGGCGGCGGGCTTGCCGGGCTTTTGTGCGCCTGGCGTCTTGCGCAGGCGGGCGTGGATGTTGCGCTGGTGGAGGCGGATACCATTTGCAGCGGCATCACGAAAAACACCACCGCCAAAATCACAGCTCAGCATGGCCTGCTTTACGATACGCTGATGAGCAGGATGGGATTGGAAAAGGCAAAGCTCTATCTTACGGCCAATCAGCAAGCCCTTGAGCAATACAGGAAGCTGTGCAAAGATGTCGACTGCGATTTTGAGGAGCAGGATGCATTTGTCTATGCGCTCCATGACCGCCGCAAGATCGACAGGGAGCTGGAGGCGCTGCATAAGCTGGGCTTTGCGGCGGCGTTTGAGCAGGCGCTGCCGCTTCCGTTCCCGGTCGCCGGGGCGGTGAGGTTTCCCCGTCAGGCGCAGTTTCATCCGCTGAAGTTTGCCTTTGGGATTGCTAAAGACCTTCGGATCTACGAGCACACCAAGGTGCGTCAGCTGATGCCGGGAGAGGCGGTCACAAGCGGCGGAAAGATTTCGGCGAAGAAGATCGTCGTTGCCACGCATTTCCCGATGATCAATAAGCATGGCGGCTATTTCATCAAGTTGTATCAGCATCGCTCCTATGTGCTGGCGCTTCAAAACGCGCCGTCCTTTGAAGGCATGTATCTGGATGAAGATGAGAAGGGACTCTCTTTCCGGCATTATGGGGATTTGCTGCTGCTTGGCGGCGGCAGCCATCGCAGCGGCAAACGGGGCGGAAACTGGCAGGAGCTGGAGCAATTTGCCAGACGGCATTATCCCGGGGCGCAAATCGCTGCCCGCTGGGCGACGCAGGACTGTATGACGCTGGATCATGTGCCCTACATTGGTCAGTATTCAAAGAACACGCCGGATTTGTTCGTGGCAACAGGATTTGGCAAATGGGGCATGACGTCCTCGATGGTGGCGGCAGAACTTCTGACCGATCTGGTGCAGGGAAAACGGAATCCTTACGCCGACGTTTTTGATCCATCCCGCAGCGTGCTGCATCCGCAGCTTTTTCTCAATGCCGGCGAAAGCATTTTTAACCTGCTGACGCCCACTGTGCCGCGATGCCCGCACATGGGCTGTGCGCTTAAATACAACAAGGCTGAACATTCCTGGGATTGCCCCTGCCATGGCTCCCGCTTTGAAGAGGATGGCACGCTGATCGACAATCCGGCGACCGACGATAAAAGAATGTGACGAATGTCCCTGCTATGCATGGCGGCATGCAGGAGTACAGGACGATGAGAAGATGCAGGAGATGGCAGAGAGTGTCAGGGAGTACGGGGTGCTTGTCCCGGCGATGGCCAGACCAAAGGCGGATGGCAGATACGAGCTGATTTCCGGGCACAGGCGCAAGCGGGCGTGAGAGCTGGCGGGGCTGGGTACCATGCCGGTAATCGTGCGTGATCTGGATGATGATGCAGCAACCTGCATCATGGTGGATTCCAATTTGCAGAGAGAGAATATACTTCCAAGCGAGAAGGCATTCGCCTATCGGATGAAGCTGGAGGCGATCAAGCGCCAGGGAGAACGGCGCGATTTGAATCCGTTGCAAGTTGGCACGAAGTTCCGCGCGGACGAGACGGTGGCAGAAAGCGTGGGAGAGAGCGCGAGAGGATTGCAGCGGTACATCCGGCTCACAGAACTGATTCCTGAGCTGCTGAACATGGTGGATCAGAAAAAGCTGACGATCAACCCGGCGGTGGAGCTGTCGTTCCTCGGCAAGGATGAGCAAAGGATGCTGCTTGATACTAATTCGTTTCTAAAAACATTCTAATATCCATTTGCGACCGGTGATGCT
>CAZACE010000350.1:0-2465 GCA_964483255.1 uncultured Oscillospiraceae bacterium | reverse complement strand
CTCAGCGCTGGCTTGCAAAGCGCACAAAGCAGAGAAGGCCGCTGTGGAAAAGTTCAACTAAGCAGATATAACGACATGATATAAAGGAGTGTATCACCATGAGCATGAAGCAATATGAATTCTGGTTCCTCGTCGGCAGCCAGGACTTGTATGGACAGGAAGTTCTTGACACCGTTGCCAAGCGCGCCGCCGAGATGGCCGAAACCCTGAACGCCTCCGGCACCCTGCCCTGCAAGCTGGTCTACAAGGTGACTGCGATGAGCAACGCGCAGATCCGCGAGGTCATCAACGAGGCCAACTACGACAAAAAGTGCGCCGGCATCATCACCTGGTGCCACACCTTCTCCCCGTCCAAGATGTGGATCAACGGCTTCGTGAACCTGCAGAAGCCCTACTGCCACCTGGCGACCCAGTACAATCTGGAGATCCCCAACGAAGAGATCGACATGGACTTCATGAACCTCAACCAGGCAGCGCACGGTGACCGCGAGCACGGCTTCATCGCCGCGCGTCTGCGCATGCCGCGCAAGATCATCGCCGGCTACTGGAAGAACGAGGACGTTCAGAAGCGCATTGGTTCCTGGATGCGCAGCGCCGTGGGCGTGGCCTTCTCCAAGGAGCTCAAGGTCATGCGCTTTGGCGACAACATGCGCGACGTGGCCGTCACCGAAGGCGACAAGGTCGAAGTGCAGGCCAAGCTCGGCTGGCAGGTGAATACCTGGGCCGTGGGCGATCTGGTCAAGGAAATGAACGCGGTTACCGAGGCGGAAATCGATGAGCTGATGGCCGAGTACAAGGAAAAGTACGTCTTTGCCACCGAGAACGTGGCTGCGATCCGCTATCAAGCCCGCGAGGAAATCGCGATGAAGAAGATGCTCGACGCGCAGGGCTGCAAGGCCTTCGCGAACACCTTCCAGGATCTGTACGGCATGGAACAGCTGCCGGGTCTCGCCTCCCAGAACCTCATGGCCAAGGGCTACGGCTACGGCGGCGAGGGCGACTGGAAGGTTTCCGCGATGACCTCCATCATGAAGGCCATGGCCGAGGGCATGACCGGCGGCACCACCTTCATGGAGGACTACACCTATCATCTGGTCGAGGGCAATCAGCTGTCCCTGGGCGCGCACATGCTTGAGGTTTGCCCGAGCGTTGCCGAAGGCGAAATCCGCATCGAGACCCATCACCTGGGCATCGGCATGAACGAGAAGGATCCGGCCCGTCTGGTCTTCGAAGGCCGTGAGGGCAACGCCATCGTCGTCAGCCTGATCGACATGGGCGGCCGCCTGCGCCTGATCTGCCAGGACATCAAGGCTGTCAAGCCGATCATGGAGATGCCGAACCTGCCGACCGCCCGCGTCATGTGGGAGGCCATGCCGAACCTGACCACCGGCGTGGAATGCTGGATCACCGCCGGCGGCGCGCACCACACCGTGCTCTCCTACGACGTGACCGCCGAGCAGATGCGCGACTGGGCCCGCATGATGGACATTGAGTTCGTGCACATTGGCAAGGATACCACCGTCGAGAAGCTCGAGCAGGATCTGTTCCTGGCCGATCTCGCTTGGAAATTGAAGTAACAATATGATCCGGCTGGAGAATCTACCCGTCTCCAGCCGGTCATCATGATACGTTCGAGGTATGATATGTTAGAGAATCTCAAGAAACTCGTTTATGAAGCGAACATGGAGCTCCCCCGCCGCGGTCTGGTCACCTATACCTGGGGCAACGTCTCCGGCATCGATCGCGAGAGCGGCCTGATCGTCATCAAGCCCTCCGGCGTGGAATACGAAGACCTCACGCCTGAGCATCTGGTTGTGGTGAATCTGAATAACGAGGTAGTCGAGGGCAGCCTCAATCCCTCCTCCGACACCAAGACGCACGTGGAGCTTTACAAGGCGTTCCCGCAGCTGGGCGGCATCGTGCATACCCACAGCCCTTACGCCGTAGGCTGGGCGCAGGCCGGCGAGGATATCCCCTGCTATGGCACCACGCATGCCGATTATTTCTACGGCCCGGTGCCCTGCGCGCGCCATCTGACCCAAGAAGAGCTTGACGATGGCTACGAGAAAAATACCGGCACCGTTATCATCGAGGAATTTACCAAGCGCAATCTGGATCCGGTCGCCGTTCCGGGCGTCATCTGCCACAGCCACGGTCCGTTCTCCTGGGGCAAGAGCCCCGCGCAGGCGGTCTATCACGCCGTTGTGCTCGAGGAGGTCGCCAAGATGGCCACCTACACCCGCATGGTGAAGCCGACCGCCGCGCCCGCGCCGCAGCGCATCGTCAACAAGCACTACATGCGCAAGCACGGCCCGAACGCGTATTACGGACAGAAGTAACGAGGTGGGAACGTTGGGGACGCCGTCCCCAAACCCCTGGCTGGGGGTTTCATCCCCAGCCCCCTTCTTCGCTTCGCGCCGGTTTTGAGCCGCTATTCAATTCCCCATGAACCTGCGGTCCTTGGG
>CAZACE010000349.1:0-2490 GCA_964483255.1 uncultured Oscillospiraceae bacterium | reverse complement strand
AACCCCTGCAAGGGACTTCGCCCCTTGACCCCATGTTCGCTTCGCGCCTGTTTTAAGATATATATCTAAAAACGCCTCCAAAGGAGGCGTTTTACGGGATATATTCTTCAAGCCGCCGCGAAGCGCAATAGGGAGTCTGAGGGACAATGTCCCTCAGGCGGGTCTGGGCGGCAGCCCAGCGTCCCCTAACGTATCCCCCGCGCCAATCTTGCGCGCGCGTTTCCAGAGGTCGTCTTTTTTGGTGACGATGCGGGTTTGCCTGGAGCCGCTTTCACAGAGGGTCAGTGTGATGCGGCTGGGCTGGATCAGCGGATGGCGCAGGACACGTGCAGCACACGGGTTTTTAGGCGCTTCGCGCGTGAGAGCGAGATAAGCGTATTTTTCATCCTCGTAGGGCGCTTCGCCGCCCTTGAGCGCCTTGTGCAGGCGGGTGCGCTGCACGCGTACGCTGAAATGGCACCAGTCGTCCCCGGTCATCGGGCAGGACTCAGAGCCCGCCGGGCAGGGTGCGGCCACATGCGCGCCCAGGGATGCCAGATCCGCGCGCACAGCTGCCAGATTCGCAAAGCCCTGCGGCGTGCCCGGCTCGATGAGCACAAGCATTTGCCCGCTGGCCTCCCAGAGCTTTCGGGCGACCGGCAAACGCATATCCTCGCTCAGCTCGCCGAGCATATAGCCCTCGATCACGAGCTCGGCCCTGGGCAGCGCATCTTTGGCCGTGAGATCGCAGGAGGCCCACTGCGCCTTGGCGAGCACGCCATCGCCCGCACGCATAAGCGCGCTGCCCACGCTGCGCATCGCGTCCTCGCGCTCAAGACACGTGATCTGATCCAGTTCCAGAAGCTCGGAAGCCGCCCAGGCGGCCGCGCCCGTACCCGCGCCGCAGTCCATAAGCGTTCTGGGCGCAAGGCCGCTGGCATGAAGCGCCTGCGAAATGGCCTCATATGCCGCGGCAAACGTCGCCGGCATGCGCGCCGCCGCATAGGCCGCCGCTTCGCCCTCGCGCGTGAGCAGGCGCTTTCCATGGCCTGTTTTCATGCGGTAGTTTTCGCTGATGGTTTTGGCGTCTTTTTCCAGCTGCGCCGCATTTTTTCCGGCGAGCAGCGCTTCCAGCGCAGCGGTCAATTCCTGCGGAAATCCTGCCACGTTATCTTCCGTCCTTTCTGTTTTCCTGCGTGCGCATCGCCCGCTCCACGCGCGGCATCACGTCCTTGCCGCGCGAAGCCAGACAATTATATTCGATCGTCTCGACCGCGCCGTCCGCCGTGAGGTTATACTGCGTCGAGCGCATCTTCACGGGATCATGCACGAGGAACACCCACAGATCCGCCTGCTCGCACGCGATTGCTTCGCGCAGCACGGCGAAGATCTCTTCCTGCTTGCTTTCCGTCATCGCGTCCGTCTGCACGTATGTGGACAGCACGATTTTATCGCCATAGGCAAAGCGCTTCTTGCCGAGCATGGCAAGCCTTCCTGCCGGCAGGCTCATGTCCATCAGGCCCATGCCCTCCTGCCTCAGCCAGTTTTCGTTAAGACCGAGCCGCTTTGCCTCGCTTTCGCCCCAGGCGGCCTCTTCCTTACTGATCTTCGTGCTTTTGAGCGCAATGGTATCCAGATAGAGCGCGGTGATCGCCAGCCGCTCATCTTCCGGCGTGACGCCTGCGCCCGCTTCCCGCATGAGATGCAGCACCATGACGGCGCATGCGCCGCTGCCCTCAATCAGCACAAACGGGTAAACCGGCGGGTAGTCCGTCGAATGATGATCCACGCAGGCGACGACCCTGCCTTTCATCTGCGTCTGATGGCAGTCCACGAGGATCAGTTGGTCGCCTTCCTGCGATTTTCCCTCCAGCGCCTGCACGTCAATGCCAAAGCGCGCAAGCACGCGCCGGGACTGCTGATCCGGCGTGCACAGCGCAATATCGCACGGAATCTGCCAATATGCCAGCAGGCGCTTTATCAACATGCAGCTGATCGTGCTGTCCACATCCGCGCCGCTATGGCCGGTGACGACGATACGTCCGCTTTGCGCAGCCGCCCGGAGAGCGGCTCGGAGTTTTTCTGTGCGTTGAGACATGGCTCCTCCTCAAGGGAAACGTCAGGGCTGCCGCCCTGAAACCCGCCTGAGGGATTTCATCCCTCAGACTCCCTTCTTGGCTTCGCCCTTGTTTCAAGCAGCGGCTGCTTAACGTCGCTTTGAAAAAAGCGGGCTGCGCCCGCTTATGTTTGGATTAATAGGTGGTAGGCCACTCGGTCGGATAACTGCTTACGGCGGCCACGCCGGTGGATTTGAAGTTCTTCTCCAGCTTTTTGTTCAGCTCCAGCAGGCGCTCAACGATTGCTGCGCTGTGCTCCTGCGTCGCCGGGGTCGGCTTGAAATCGTTCACCTTCTCCTGCGAGGATATGGAGCACGGGATGATGCGGAAGCCCTCGTTTTCCACAACGCCCGTGTCCGGATAGACGCGGAATCGCTGCTGGAAGATGTAGGTA
>CAZACE010000348.1:0-2506 GCA_964483255.1 uncultured Oscillospiraceae bacterium | reverse complement strand
CCCGCTTGCAGGCAAACGCGATCTGATCAAAGCTGCCAACGACCAACACAAGAATGCAGAGCATCATCGCAGAAAACAACAGAGCAATCCAAGATTTGATCCATCTGATCATATTTCACACTCCACACCGGAAACTCCATGACTGTTTTTCAGCCCTTTGCCGCGGGATATCGTCGACAGCAGCCGCCAGATTCCCTGCACGCCAAGCATGATGTACAGCGGCGCATACAGGTACAGATAACGGGCTCGCGCCTCAAAGACCAGTTCAAAAACCGTCAGCGCAATGATTGAAAGCATCATTGCCAATGAAAAATCGCTGCATCCGATCCGGACACAGAAAAACACGCTTCCCAGAAGCAGCGCAAGCCATATGCTTTGCATGTATGTCTGAAGAATCAGATAATGCGGATGCGCTGTATTGATAATCGATTTGAGGAACGGCGAGAGATGCTCATCCTTGTCTGCAATCCAGTTTTTAAAGAACTCTCCTTCGCATCCCCAGGCAAATGTACCATCCGCATAATTGGTGAGCGTCTTCTTTTTCAGATGATCCAGCATATCGGCCGAAGACATTGACGACAGCCGCCTTCCGATTTCCTGCAGCTGCGCTTCTTTTCTTTCTTCCACAGTCTCAAAGGATCTGGAGAATACCAGATCATCATAGCTATATACGCCATTGGTTTCCGTGTTCAAACCCATCATCGCAAAGTGAAGCATGCCCATATTCTTAGACGGATCAAGCTCCATCGGTATCGCTTTCTTCAGCATATAAGAACCGGAACCCGCCACCAAAGCAAGCGCAGCTACAGCGCCTGCCGCCCGTTTCATCCACAGCAGCAGTTTTCGCCCGGCGAGCATGCTCATACATTCCACAAGCACAATCGCAACGAATACGATGACCGCCTGCGGCTTGATCATATACCCCAATGCACTGACTGCACCAATAACCGGCCATGCCCAGTTTCTATCTTTGAAA
Organism: uncultured Oscillospiraceae bacterium; assembly: GCA_964483255.1. GTDB lineage: Bacteria > Bacillota > Clostridia > Christensenellales > Aristaeellaceae > Ventricola. The sequence goes on along the minus strand of CAZACE010000348.1, from coordinate 1,530 downwards.
CGCTGATACAACGCCAGAATCAGCGTCGGAAAGATGAGCGCCATACTGTCAGAATACGGAATCATCAGCCACGGAGACAGACCGATAAACGCAGCATACACCAGCGCAGCAAAAAGCGCAGCCTTCGCCGAACCGGTTTCCTTTCGGACGATCCCTTGGCAAAGCATACCGGTGCATGTATTAAGCACGCACTGTCCCGCAATGATGATATAGACACAGCGATCCAATCCCGGATCACCCAGCACGAAACGAATAATCCGGATGATCCAGAAATAAACCATGAACAAGGGAATATTGTTGGGATACATACTGAAGTATCTTTCGTTGTCAAATACTTCGCCCCTCGCACAGCGATATGCCGCATCCAGAAGCGCTTCGCTATCCCATCCGGACAGAAAATACGCATGAAAGCACAGCACCAACTGAACAGCAAACAGTATTCCCCAAAACAGAAGACGCTTCCAGGCATGCCTTTTTTTCGTTTTGGGATATGTTCGCCAGCATGTTATCACAATTGCCAGTGCCGACAGGAATGCCATGCCGCACAGAAGCATTGTCCCCTGCCCGAGCAAAAATTCCCGCTTGCAGGCAAACGCGATCTGATCAAAGCTGCCAACGACCAACACAAGAATACAGAGCATCATCGCAGAAAACAACAGTGCGACGCCGGATTTGACCCATTTGATCATCCCTGGCTCCTCCTATACATAAAAGTGCCGGCCATCAGGCCGGCACTCTGTTTTTGACCATTACTTACGGCGCATATAAGCCGGGATGCCATCCATGAAGGAACGCGGCGCACGCTGCTCCTCAGCGGCCATGCGATCCTGCTCGACGGGCTGAACCGGCACTTCCGGCATCGCCGCGAACGGAGAAACGCGCTGGCCATTTGCATTGTCCGCATTCAGGAAAGCGGGAACCTCCGGCTCAGCCGGGGCAGCCGCGAAGCCCGCCACCGGGGTATATGCGGCGTCATAGCGGCCATAGTTGCGATTGGCAGCCGGCGCCTGATAGGCCGGGCTGTAGCTCTGGGGCACATAGGCCGCCTGGCTCGGCAGAGAAGCCGTACGCTCGCTGCTCATGGCACGCGGCGGGAACGGCACCTTCTCAAAGCCGGTAGCGATCACGGTGATATGCACCTCGTCCTCAAGCGTATCGTCAATGCTCGCACCGAAGATGATGTTCGCCTCGCTGTCCGCGGCGGCGGTGATCATCTCGACGGCGTCGTTGATATCCACGATGGAGCAGTCGGAATTGCAGGTCACGTTGATGAGCACCGCACGCGCGCCGTCGATGCTCGTCTCCAGCATCGGAGAAGAGATCGCGTTCTGCGCAGCGTCGGCCATAGCCTTCTCGCCCTTGCCCACGCCGATACCCAGATGCGCCATGCCGCCGGACTCCATCACGGCCTTGACGTCCGCGAAGTCCAGATTGATGATGCCGGTCTGGCTGATCAGGTCGGAAATGCCCTGAATGCCCTGACGCAGCACATCGTCGGCGAAGTTGAACGCGCCCTTGAACGAGGTACCC
>CAZACE010000347.1:0-2508 GCA_964483255.1 uncultured Oscillospiraceae bacterium | reverse complement strand
CGTCTTGCCGCTGCCCGGCGGGCCGATCATCAGCACATTGTGTCCGCCCGCCGCAGCGATTTCCAGCGCGCGCTTGGCGCTCTTCTGGCCGCGCACGTCGGCAAAGTCGCTCGCCGTGCGCCGCTCACGCATCAGCTGCGCATAGGGCACGGTCGTAACTGGCGCAATCCTCTTTTTGCCGCGCAGGTGGTCGATCGCCTCCTGCAGATGGCTGACCGGCAGCACATCCAGTCCCTCCACGCAGGCGGCCTCTTTCGCGTTATCCGAGGGCATCAGCAGCGCACGGATTCCCTGCTCTTTCGCTGCGATCGCCATGGACAGCGCGCCGCGCACACCCACGACATTGCCCGTCAGCGACAGCTCGCCCACGGCGGCAATCCCCTCAAAGCCATCGGGATCGAGCATGCCGCTGGACGCCATAATCGCCAGCGCAATCGGCAGATCAAACGAAGGGCCTTCCTTCTTCGTATCCGCAGGCGCAAGGTTGAGCGTCAGCCGCGCGACGGGAAAGCGCATCTGGCAGCTCGCCATCGCCGCGCGCACGCGCTCACGGCTCTCCTTTACGGCGGCGTCCGGCAATCCGACAAGCTCATACATCGGCATGCCGTCCGTGCAGAATGCCTCAACCGTCACGCGGTATCCCTCGATTCCCGCAAGCCCAAGGCTGGCGACGCTGGCTAGCATAGGAAACCCCTTTCTCGGGGACGCCGTCCCCGAACCCCTGGCAGGGACTTCGCCCCTGCACCCCATGTACGCTTCGCGATAAACAAAGCAGCTTTCTCGTTCAACAAAGCTGCATTTCACACATTGCTTTGTCGGATATCGGTCCAGCGGAACGCTGGGCTTCGCGGCGGTTTAAAGCCGCTGTGTATGGGCGAACTGCGTTCGCCCATGGATGATTCATATATGGTTTATTGTACCTGTATACAGAATGAAAATCAACCTTTTGCGCATAGGGCTTGCCCGTTTATGCGCAATACGCTATACTGAATGCATCTTTACAGCAAGGCGGGACTTTACCATGAACACGCTCAGACAGGCCAGACCCGAAGAACTCTCCATCTGCATTCAGATTCTGCGCGAGGGCCGCGCCTTTCAGCAGGAGCAGGGCTTCACCCAATGGACCGAGGAATATCCCAATCCCAAGCTCATTGAAAGCGACATCCACAGCGGCGGCGGCTGGCTCTTCCTGCTGGACGATGAGCCCGCCGGCTACATGTATCTCGCCTTCGGCGGCGATCCCGATTATGCCGATCCCATGTGCGCCTGGCGCGAGGACGTTCCCTATGCCGTCGTGCACAGGATTGCGCTCTCCCGCCGCTTTGTGGGCAGAGGGCTTTCCGCCACGGTCTTTGAGGCCATCCGCGATCTGTGCCGCGAGAGGGGCATTTCCTGCATCCGCATCGACACGGATTCCAAGAACAAGCGCATGCAGCATGTGCTGGAGAAAAACGGCTTTGTCCGCTGCGGCTATGTGCTTTTTGACGGCGACAAGAAGCTGACATACGACAATCTATTCTGAATCTGCAAGAAGGCGAAGAGCATCTCACTCTTCGCCTTCTTTTTGCTTGTCTTTGTGATAGTGATCGTAAATCACCTTCGCCTGCGCAGGGCCGATGCCCTCGGCCTGACACAGCTCCTCGATGCTCGCCTCAGCGATACGCTTGATCGATTTGAAATGCGTCAGCAGCGCGCGCCTTCTCGTCTTGCCGATGCCGGGAATATCCTCCAGCGTCGAATGGACGCTCGCCTTCTGGCGCAGGTTTCTGTGATGCGTGATGCCGAAGCGGTGCGCCTCGTCACGGATACGCTGAATGAGATGCAGCGCGGGCGACTTCCTGTCCAGCAGGATGGTTTTCTCCTGATGGGGCAGATAGATCTCCTCAAGCTTTTCCGCCAGGCCGAACATCGGGATATCGAACCCCTGCGCGTGCATCGCCTCGCGGGCAAAGCGCAGCTGCTGCGCGCCGCCGTCGATGAGAATCAGATCCGGCAGAGCCGCAAAGCCCGTCAGCTCCGGCGCGCCCTCCGGCAGGGATCCATCCGTGTTCAGCTTTCCCTCTGCCATCAGCTTCTCGCGCTCGTCTTTGGCGCGGGCGAGCCTGCGGGTCATGACCTCGTAATGGGAGGCAAAGTCGTTCGCGCCCTCGACGGTCTTGATTTTAAAAATCCGGTATTCCTTGGGCGCAGCCTTGCCGTCGATGGCCACCACCATCGCGCCCACGCTCTGATCACCCTGCGTATTGGAGATATCGTATCCCTCGATGCGCCGGGGCACGGTTTCCATGCCGATCGCCTCGGCCAGCGCCGCGCAGGCGAGCGTCGTTCGTTCCTGCTGGCGCGCCAGATGCGCATTGCGCTTTTGCAGGGCGTCGGCAGCGTTCTTGCGGGCCAATTCGACCAGCTTGTGCTTCGTGCCGCGCTGCGGCTCATGCAGGGATACCTTCATGCCCTTGCGCTCGCTCAGCACGCTGGCGATATCCTCCGCCTGCTCGGGCAGCTCCATGC
>CAZACE010000346.1:0-2512 GCA_964483255.1 uncultured Oscillospiraceae bacterium | reverse complement strand
AAAAAGGGGTCTGGGGATGAAATCCCCAGGCAGGGCTTGGGGACAGCGTCCCCAAACGTCCCCCCGCTTCTTTTTTACTTCACCAGAATGATACGGCCGCAGTTCTCGCACTCCACGTACGGCAGGCCGCTGCGCACCTTGTCCTTATCGGCGGCGGAGAGTTGCATATTACAGCCGCCGCAGCGATCATCGTGCAGGCGCGTGATCGGCATCGCCGCATGGCGCTTGATCGCCTTGTATTTTTCAAGCAGCGCCGGATCAATGCCCTCGGCCTCCTTGGCGACCTTCGCCTTGAGTTCGTCGAGCTTTCCGGACGCGGCTTTATACTCCTCGTCGTAGATGACCTTGATACGGTCAAACTCGGCGCGGGCCTTGGCGGCGCGCACGCGCACCTCGCGCTGCTGGCGATCGCGCGCCTCGCCGTCCTTGCGCATCTTGGCCAGCTCCGCCTCATAGCGGGAGATGGTGGCAATCAGCTTCTGGATAGACGCAATCTGCTTCTTCGCTTCCTCCAGATCCTGCGGACGGTTTGCCTCGAAGTTCGCCGTCGCCTCGGCCACGGAGCCGTTCAGGCGGGTGATCTCGTCGGCCAGCGCCTCCATACGGTCGCTCATGATCTCCACGTCCGTCTCAATCTTCTTGAGGACGTTCTGCTGCTCCAGCAGGAAATCGCGATGCTTGAGCAGCTCCTTGCGGTTGCTGTTGTTACGCATCTCGCGCTCATACTGATCCAGCTCCATATCGACCTGCTGGTACTGCCACAAAAGTTCGTACTGCTGCAAAATAAGGCCCTCCTTATCATCAACGCCCAAAGGGATTACCCTTGGAGCAAAAAACCGTTACATTATATTTTAACTCATCGCAGGCATTTTGTAAAGCATTCGCCATCACTTCGCAGGCAGGATTTTCCGTTTCGAAGTGTCCGGCCTCAATCACGCACATGCCTGCATCCATTGCATCGAGTGCAATATGGTGCTTGATCTCGCCGGTGATAAAGCAATCCGCGCCCAGCGCCTTTGCCTCTGCATAGAATCCGCCGCCTGCGCCGGAGCAGCAGCCCAGCTTCGTAACCGGCGTATCTTCTGCACCATACGCGCGCACAGCCGCATGCAGCTTTTTATGCGCACGCGCACAAAGCTCGCCAAACGTCATGCCTGCCGGCAAATCGCCCACGCGCACGCAGCCTTCGCCCGTGATATGCTCCGCACCCATGCGCTGCATCAGCGTATCGTTCACGCCGCCCGGCGCCGCGTCGAAATTGGTATGCGCAGCAATGAGCGCGATGCCGCTTTGCACAAGTTCAAGCATCAGCCTGCCCTCGCGGTCGCTATCTACCAGCCGCCTGCGGGCGTCCATCATGATCGGATGATGGCTCACGATCACCTGCGCGCCCAGCGCCTTTGCCTCTGCGAGCACGCCGTCTGTCAGATCCAGCGCTGTCAGCACGCGCGTAACCTTGCCGCCCGTACGGCCCAGCAAAAGCCCAACGTTATCCCACGGCTCCGCAAGATCACAGGGCGCGATTTGCCCCACCAGTTTTTCAATATCCTTGACCGTACACGCGTTCATATTCATCGCCTCCGACATCCAAGCAAGCTCGCGGCTGTTTTTCTCCATGCGCTCCATCGCCTTTTCAGAACCAAGACCTGCTACCGTTTCCATCTCGCGCACGCGCACGCTGCGCTGCCAGGCGAAATAGCTTCGCTGATCCTCGCCGGTCACGCCATCCTTCGCCGTGCCCAGCTGCGCCTCTCTCTCGTCGATGTGCCGCGCCTGCCCCGCTCGGGCCAGCATCGTCACATAGCGGCGCCCGCCTGCGCGGCAAAAGACCTCTTTTTCAATCTCAAAGCCCTTCGCACACAGCTGCTCACGCAGCATTGGCAGGTCGACATTGGCCTGCATGATCAGCTTCGCTTCGCCGATCATCTCCCTGCCCTCGTCGATGATTTTGAGAATCGTCTGCGCACCCATGCCGGCCATGACGATAGCATCCACCGGATGGTCAATGCCGCCCAGCCCGTCCGCCACAACCGTCTTCACTCGCTCGCCGAATCCCTTCTGCGCAAAGAGACGCTTCGCCTTATCCAAAGACGGCGCGCTTACGTCGCTGGCGATCATCGCAAGCCTTTCGCAGTTTTCCAGCAGATACGCCGTCAGCTGACCATGATCGCAGCCGATATCCGCCGCACAGGGCGCTTCCCTGCCCGACACAGCTTCCAGCACCAGTGCTGCAATCGCGCCGAGCCGCTCATCCAGCTGAACCATAGCCATCCTCCTTCTACAGAAAAAACGAGGGACAAAAGTCCCTCGGTGAGATACGGGATTACGGAGAGGATACGTTTGGGAATTCCATACCCAATCCCCTTGCAAGGGATTTCATCCCTTGACCCTTCTTCGCTGCGCGGTCGCGCAGCGGCGGATTAAGCTATTCTCGCTTAAAACCGCCGCGAAGCGATAAAGGGAGTTTGAGGGATGAAATCCCTCAAGCAGGTCTGGGCGGCAGCCCAGCGTT
>CAZACE010000345.1:0-2517 GCA_964483255.1 uncultured Oscillospiraceae bacterium | reverse complement strand
AGGCTGTAATCGCGCCGAGAATCGCATACAGCGAGGCGGGCAGCACGCTGCCAAGATCGCTGGCAGTCATGGCGCCAATGCAGATCAGCAGCGCTGCGTCCGCAATGCCAACGATCAGACCCGTGACAAAGACATACACGCGCACGGGATTGCGCCTGAGCAGATAGATGGAAAGCACGCCGCTCAGATTGGTCATCAACAGCACGCTGAGCATCTGCGAGGTTTCCAGGCCGGGGCCGGTCACCGTCAGCAGCGTGATGAGCATGGAAATGGCAAAATTGAGCACATAGGCTGGACGCGCGCCAAGCAGGTTGACCACCAGCATGGCGGAAAGCATCACAGGCATGGCATTCATGCTGATATACTGGCCGAAAATCAGGCTGATGGTCAGCGTGATCACAGCCGCAATGAGCAGCACAAAGGCATTCTTGCCGGCATGAAGCATCTGCGGCGCGAAGAGCAGCAGGAACAGATACGTCGTCGCCAGAATCAGCGCCAGCGCGATCGCTATACCGACATAGGGACGCGCGTCAAGATGATCGCTGCGAAGCAGGCCCAGCGCCTCGAGCACCGCAATCTGCTCTGAGCTGACACGGTCTCCCTTCATGACGATGTTCTGATCCCGCTTATAGACCGTGGGCTCCACGGCCTCATAGGCACGCAGGCGGTTTTCCTCCGTAGCCTGCTGATCGATGAGCATATTGGGCTGCAGGCAGGCGCGAAGCGTGGGAATCGCCACGTTGTACCACAGATCGGTCCTTGTGTTATAGGAGACAATCTGCTGAATATTGTTGATGGCATCGTTGATCTGACCCTCGGTGATGGTGGAAACCAGCGCCGTGCGCGTAGCAGAGGTGACAGACTGATAGAGCGTTTCAAAGTCGCGCTCAGCCGTATTCATCACCGTGCGCAGCTGATAGTTGCTCAGCTTCACGAGGCTGAGCATATGCTGAGCCTGACTGTAATCCTCGTCTGTGAAGGACAGATTGTCATCCGACCATGCGCTGCGGATCTGCGTGCCCAATTCGCGCACGCTGCGCAGCTCAGAAAACGCCGTGTCCAGATCGGCCATGACGACATCGGAGACTGTATCATCCTTGAAATACACTGGAGACACGGCGTCGCTGGCCTGCTGGCGGCGGCGCTCGGTGGTGATTTCATCGACGATATCGCGGCTGGCCGTGATCGTCTGCGGGGAAACATCGCCCACGCTCAGATCATACTGCTCCGGCACGATGGCCAGGAAGCAGATCAGCAGCAGCACAGCATAGACCAGCAGCCCAAAGAGCACCTGCCTGACGCGGACGCCCATGCTGTCAATCCATGTCTTCTTCGCTGTGTCTTCCATGTACGAATTCCTCCTTTGCGCGAAGCGCATGTGCATCGTAGGCGCGCACAATCGCCTGCACCAGCTCGTGGCGGACAACATCCTGATGCGTAAGCTTCTGCACGGCAATATCGGGTACGCCAGTAAGCACCTCCACCGCCTCGATCAGACCGCTTTTGCGGCCGCGCGGCAGGTCAATCTGCGACGGATCGCCGGTGACGACGATCTTGGAACGGAAGCCCATACGCGTCAGGAACATTTTCATCTGTTCCGTGGTGGTGTTCTGCGCTTCATCCAGAATGATAAACGCGTCCGAGAGCGTGCGTCCGCGCATATACGCCAGCGGCGCGACCTCGATGACGCCGCGCTCCTGCATGCGCTGGCAGGTTTCTGCGCCGAGCATTTCAAACATCGCATCATAGAGCGGACGCAGATAGGGATCAACCTTCTGATTCAGATCGCCGGGCAGGAAGCCCAGCTTCTCGCCCGCCTCAACAGCCGGACGGGTGAGCACGATGCGCTCGACCTCCTTGCTCTTGAGCGCGGAGACAGCCATCGCCATCGCCAGATAGGTTTTACCCGTGCCGGCAGGACCCACGCCCAAGGTGAGCGTGTTTTTCTTGATTGCCTTTACATAGTCGCGCTGGCCGAGCGTCTTGCAGCGGATCGGCCTGCCGCGGAAGGTCGTCGCAACAACCTCCTTGAACAGCGTATCCAGCTGCTCCAGCTCGTCCTTTTGTGCCAGATTCACCGCATACTGCACCAGCGCCGTATCCACGCGCTCACCGCGGGCGCTCAGCGCACCCAAAGCGCCAAGAACGCGCTCAGCCGTATCGACCGCCTCTTCCTCTTCGCCTTCGACGGTGATCTCGCCGCCGCGAAGCGCGATATGCACATGCAGCAGCTGCTCAAGCACGCGCACATTTTCATCATTCGCGCCAAACAGATTCTGGATTGCCCCGCTCAGCGGGGCATGGGTCATTTCCTCAACCAAAGGAGCATGCCTCCCGTAATCTCATTTACAACGGCTCGCCTGCGGCAGTGATGTAAGCTTACCGGATACGCCCGGCGATGGACGTCTCAATCTCCAACACCACACTCGCATACACGAACTCATTATCTATCATACTATAATCTACCCATTTGTCAAGAATCAACGCGCCCGGCGGACACTGTTCTTTCGCGATTTT
>CAZACE010000344.1:0-2524 GCA_964483255.1 uncultured Oscillospiraceae bacterium | reverse complement strand
CGCGTCCTATCAGATCGAAGGCGCTGCCTACGAGGACGGCAAGGGCCTGAACATCTGGGATCGCTTCTCCCACGAGCCGGGCAAGATTCTGGAAGGGCACACCGGCGATGTTGCCTGTGATCACTACCATCGCTTCAAAGAAGACGTCGCGCTGATGAAGGAAATGGGCGTAAAGAACTATCGCTTCTCCATCTCCTGGGCGCGCCTGCTGCCCGAGGGCGTGGGCGAGGTCAGCGAAGCGGGCGTCGCGTTTTACAATGCGCTCATCGACGAGCTGATCGCAAATGACATCCGCCCTTTCGTGACGCTCTTCCATTGGGATTACCCCTGCGCTTTGCAGGCCAGGGGCGCCTGGGAGAACCCCGAGAGCCCGAAGTGGTTTGAGGAATATGCAACGCTGTGCGCCAGGCGCTTTGGCGACCGCGTGAAGGATTTCATCACATTCAACGAGCCGCAGTGCTTCATCGGCCTGGGCTATGGCAAGGGCGAGCATGCGCCGGGCTATCAGCTGCCGCTCTCTGCGACAGTGGCGATGAGCCATCACGTTATGGTGGCGCATGGCCTGGCCGTGAAGGCTTTGCGCAAGCATGCGCCCGGCTGCCGCGTGGGTTATGCGCCCTGCGGCAATCCGCGCATTCCGGCAAGCAGCGATCCCCGGGATATTGAAGCCGCGCGCAAGGCCTATTTCGAGGTAAACGACTATCCGCCGTTCTGGGCATTCAATGTCAGCTGGTGGAGCGATCCGCCGATGCTGGGTCATTATCCGGAGCAGGGTCTGAAGCTCCTTGGCAAATATCTGCCCGCGGGCTGGGAGAAGGATCTGGAAACGATCCATCAGCCTTTGGATTTCTACTGCCAGAACATCTACAACGGCAACGTGATCCGCGCGGCGGACAATGCGCAGGGCTACGAGGAAGTGCCCCAGCCCATCGGCCATCCGAAGACGGCGATCCAGTGGCCGATCACGCCGGATGCACTCTACTGGGGGCCAAGATTCCTCTACGAGCGCTACAAAACGCCGTTTATCATCAGCGAAAACGGCATGTCCGCTCACGACGTGGTTTCCCTCGACGGCGCCGTGCATGATCCGAACCGTCAGGACTACATGCACCGCTATCTCAAGGCTTACAAGCGCGCCGCCGAGGACGGCGTGGACGCCATCGGCTACTTTGCCTGGTCCCTGATGGACAACTACGAATGGGCCTACGGCTACACGGAGCGCTTCGGTCTGGTTTATGTGGACTACGAGACGCAGGAGCGCACGGTTAAGGATTCCTTCCGCTGGTACAAGACAGTGATGGAACAAAACGGCGAGAACCTGTGAGGACGGGGGACGTTGGGGATTTCATCCCCAAACCCCTGACTGAGGGACATTGTCCCTCAGACTCCCTTCTTCGCTTCGCGGCGGTTTAAAGATACATAGCTTAAAGGGCTTCCCGGTTTCGGGAAGCCCTTTTTTGGATTTCCGGATGACTGCGCCCCTCTTTATTTCGCAGTCATAACCGGGAATCATCCGTTGACAGGCATATCATTCTGCGGCAGTTCCTCCACCAGCGTACCGCTGCTCAGTTCAAGGCCGTGCGCCTTGCCGTCGTCCTTGCCGATATAAATGGTCATCCATTCATCCTCGGAAACCTGACCGCGCACGATGATGCATTCGCCCCAGTTCGTCCAGGTTTCTTCTTCAAGGTCCTGGTGCCACTCAACGCCGGAAATGCCCAGCTGATTCTGCACATCGACAATCGCGGCCATGATCTGCTGCGTTGTGATTTCCGGCGCATCGTCCGGAATCGGCTCGCCGCCGCCCTCCTTGCTGTGCATCGCGCTGGCATCGACGAGCTTCTTGGTCTCCCAATCGAACGTCGTGTTTACGTAGACAAGGATGCCCTCCGGCGTGGTATACGTGAAGCTCGCGCCGTAGCTCCTGCGGCCATTCTGATCCCAGTCGTAACCTTCTTTTCCGTTCTTGTCATAGATTCTGGGCACATAGCCGCCCTCATTATAGACATAGCTCAGCTCCATGGACAGCGCCGTACCCAGGCGGCTGTTCAGCAGCTTGCGGCTCTCCTTTTCAACCGCATCGTAGTCAATCTCTCCGGTCATATCGCGATAGCCCATATCGACGAGCATCGCCACAAATTCCTCATCCGTCGCCGCGCGGTAGGGACGGATGGTGAAATCCGGCAGGCCGCAGAAGTAGCGGCTGTCCAGCTTCGGCTGGATCGACCGCACATCGCCCGCCGCAGTCACATCCAGCAGGCCATGCTCGATGAGCCTCGCCAGCGTCTGATAGCGCGTGCGCTCCTCCTCGGTGAAGAAGCGGTTCGTTTCGACCCCGCCGCCGCGGGCGCAGTTTTTCGCGCTGAGCGCGTAGGGATCAAACGTAAGCCCCAGCTGGTCATAGGCGTCGATGATCGCCAGAATCTGCTCGTCCGTCATGCACGGGCCGGGCAGGATCACAAACGCGCTTTCGCCCGCGTAATCCGCTGGATCCAGCGCATACACGCCGACGATCACGTTTTCC
>CAZACE010000343.1:0-2534 GCA_964483255.1 uncultured Oscillospiraceae bacterium | reverse complement strand
CTGAAACGGCGAGACTTAGTGTTTTAAGTCTGCGCCGTTTTGATTTTGAGGAGGCGATTGTATGGCAGATTCCGGAATTACCAAGCGTGCTCTGGCAGAGGCGCTCAAAGCCCTGATGGATGAAATGCCGTTTGCAAAAATCGGCGTGGCGGATATCTGCGAGCGATGCGACATGAACCGAAAGAGCTTTTACTATCATTTCAAGGATAAGTATGACCTGCTCAATTGGATCATCGACACGGAGTTCCTTGGTTCGCTGCTGAATCAATCTTCACACGGGGATTCGTGGAACAACATCTATCGTCTGCTGGTGTCTCTGTATGAAAACAGATCCCTGATCTGCAAGATGATTGAGGTTGAGGGACAGAATTCGCCGGCGGAACACTTCCGCGTGCTGCTGCAGCCGATGCTTGTTGAGAGGATGCGGGAATTGTTCGGAGACGACGAGCATGAGGAATTCCGCATCAATTTCTTTTATGACGCATTTCGCTGCACGATTGAGCGCTGGATTGCAAGCCCGAACTGCGTGCCGCCCGATGTATTCCTTTCACAGATCAAGGATACGGTGCGAGTCGGCGCAGAGCTCATCTATCTCTCGTTTGATGAGAATGAAAAGAACTGAATAACAAACCGGCATGCTGCATACAGCAGCCAAAGCAAACAGGAGGCAGAACGTGACATCTGCCTCCTGTTTGCTTACGGAGGGGATAGGGAGAAACCTTATATCTTGGGGAATGTTTCCCGCAGGATATCAAACAGAGGCCGGTTAAATATGCTTCCGGCGCTGCGCAGCGGCTGATCAGGATTGATCCATAGCATGCCGCTCTCGTCAAAACATGCGCTGCATGCTTCATTGGAAATGATGCCGTCAATCGCCCTGAAATCATGGACAAGATCCAGAGGAATGGTGGCATAGGGCTGCTTTTCGCGCGCCTGACGGACGCTTTCATAGACGCGATAATAGACGGTCTCCGGACAGGAACTCATGGGCGTGAACAGTGTAAACACAGGATGAAGCGCCTGCGCGGTTTCAAAAGCGGCTCCGCTGAGAATGCTTGCGGCATTCCCTGCATCATAAGGAATCTCAAGCGCATAGAAGTATTTCTTTTCCCTAAGCAGTGCACACGCTTTATCTGCATGCCTGCTCAAGCGGACAACGGGCATCAGATGCAGCAAATCTTCGCATGCATGGATCAGCGAATCATCGACATCAGAGGCCTCGCAAAACAGAATAAAGGCGCAATTCCCGTGTGCAGCGATAAACGGGAGAATGTTCTGAACACGTCCTTTTGTGCGGATGAGAAATGTATAGACGCCAAGATCATTGGCCTGACGGATGAGATCGTGATAACAGTCTTCCATTTTATGAAAGCGTAAGGTATCGATGATCAAGGTCATGCTCCACGGGATGTTGAAGTGATGCTTTTCTTCATTTTCCCGAATGATCTTTGCACCGAGCGAACAGCCGTTGTAGCCCAGGTTCATGCCGAAGCGCAGCACCCTTTCGATATCCATGTTCATTGCTGCGTCCTTGACGAGGTCGTAGTATGCGCTGTGCTCGTCCTCAAGCATGTGCTGGGCGATGGAAAAGAAATCGCGCTTAAACTGGCCTTCCTGTGCAAAGTGCAGCGCCATGTCGATCAGATTGCGGATGGTTCTTTCCGGACAATCCTGAATATCGGAAAGCGTTCTTCTGACGACGGTTTCGATCAGCTGATATTCTACGCTCTCCATGCTATCACCCCAATGCGGTCGTTCTCGTATCCCCATCATACAGGTTCTTTTCTGTTGCTTCAAGGGACAGATTTGGGAAAGTGTCCAAAAAGGTAACACTTTTAAAGAATCGTCCCAAATTTACTCACATCCGCACTTTTGTCCAATGACAGCAGTCAGTGGTCTTTTTATAATCGGGCCATGGAAGCACATTCAACCATACATATGGAAAAAGGAGCAATTCAACATGAGCATCAAGGACACCATGCAGAGCATCGCCATCAATCAGGCCCTCAAGTACATCGAGGGCAATCCGGAGGAAAACATTCCCAAACTGATGGAATTGGCCGACAAGCTGCTGCCCGAGGGCTGGTACGGCGCGCAGCGCGGCGCCATCCGCACCGCCATCGACGAAAAGAACAACTGGTATCAGCTGATCCTCAAGCTCTACGAGCTCGATCCCGGCGTGCGCAAAACGTTCTTCCAGAATTTCCTCTTCAACGCCAGCCTCAAGGGCAGCGCTATTCAGCAGGAAAACAAGGAAAAGTACGGCTGCAACGTACCGTGGGCCATCCTGCTGGATCCCACGTCCGCCTGCAACCTGCGCTGCACCGGCTGCTGGGCAGCGGAATACGGCCATCAGCTGAACCTGACCAACGAGGATATCAATTCCATCATCAACCAGGGCAAGGAACTCGGTACGCACATGTACATTTACACCGGCGGCGAGCCGCTGGTGCGCAAGAAGGATCTTATCAAAATCTGTGAAGCGCATCCGGACTGCATGTTCCTCTCCTTCACCAACGGCACGCTGATCGACG
>CAZACE010000342.1:0-2558 GCA_964483255.1 uncultured Oscillospiraceae bacterium | reverse complement strand
GCGCCGCGCTCAAACACGACGGAATAGATGAACACATCCAGCAAATCGCCGGTCTTCTCGTCGCGGCGCTGCGTATAAGCGGAAACAACGATCTTCTTCGCCTGCGGCACAACGTTCAACGCATGGCTGGCGACATACTCGCCCAGGCCGAACACGCAGGTACGATAATCCTCATACTGCTGCTTTTTGGTCTTCTTCTTGATCTTGACCGTGCCGTCCGCCAGCTCAGAAAGCGTATTCTGCGGCATATCCTCAATTTCAGGCAGATCCAGGTCGATCATCACCAGCCCCTTCTCCTCCACCACCTCGGTCTGGATGGCGAATTCGATGGGCGCTTCGCTCTCGGCGAGCCATTCCTCAAGCGCCTGCTCCGCCTTGGCGGCTTCCAGCGTGCCTTCGACCTTCTTGGCCACGTGAACCGCCTGCTGGTGAATGTTGATCAGGGCGATTTCCTGCGCGATCGCTTCCATCTCGGCGTCAGCCGGACGCGCCGGAGTCTTCTTGGAAGAAGCCTGCGCCTTGGCGCTCTTTTTGGTCTCCTCTTCCTCCGCCGCAGCTTTGCCAAAGCCGAACACGCCGCCAAGCTTATCCTTGAGCAGCGTATCCAGGCGCACGCGATCATAGACGCCTGTGCCCGGGATGCTCCAGTTCAGATATGCGCCCTTATTGCCGACATTGAGCGAAACGCCCTTGCCTGAACCAACGGTAAAGCTCGCGCCGGTCTTAGAAAGATTCAGTTTGACGCCCTTGGTGATCTTAATGCTCTTTCTGAAACGCATGATTCTCCCTCTTTCGTCCTGTACTCTTGCACACATTATAAAATACGGCGCAGACTCTTGCAAGCCTTCCGCCGTATTTTGGTTTATTCCATTTCGCCCATATAAGCCATGACCATCGTCAGGCTGGCAAGCCCAGCCGTTTCCGTGCGCAGAATCCTCGGACCGAGCGTCACCAGCTTTGCATTCGCGTTTTCAGCAAGCCAGTCCGCTTCCTTCTCGCTGATGCCGCCCTCCGGGCCGATCAGGATGCCCACGCGCAGCCCTTCCCTGCCGTCAAACGGCGCAAGCACCTCGCGGATGCTGCCATCGCGCGCAGCCTCCCACGGGACGATCAGCACATCCAACTGCGCAAATTCATCTGCAAGCTGCGTAAGCTTCTTCGGCTCGAGCACCTCGGGCACGCTGGTGCGCGCACATTGCTTGACAGCCTCGCGTGCAATCTTCTGCCAGCGCTCGGTCTTTTTCGCAGCGTCCTTCCCCTCCAGCTTCACCACACAGCGCTCCATCGCCACCGGGCGGATCGCATACACGCCAAGCTCTGTCGTCTTCTGGACGATCAGCTCCATCTTGTCCGCCTTGGGCAGACCCTGATAGAGCGTCACCTGCGTTTTTGCCTCGGTCGGTCGCAGCTCGCCGCGGATCGCCACGGTCACGATCCCGTCATCTATACTGGCGATACCCGCCAGATAGTGCTCCGGCTCGCAGACCAGCTCCACCTCGTCGCCCACCTCAAGCCGCAGCACGCGCAGCGCATGGCGGGAATCCTCTGCGCTGAGGATCGCCGTGCCGTTTTGGATGCCGCTTTCATCAGCAAAGAATCGATGCATACTTTTCCCTCTTACTCCGCCGCCTTCGCCGCCAGGCAGACCCAGGAGCCCTTCGCCAGACGATTGCACACAACATAGCCCGCTTCAGCCAGCGCCGCCTGCACGTCGTCCTCGCGCTCGCGGATGATGCCGGAGCAGATGAACGTGCCGCCCGGAAGCAGATGCTTCTTTGCCGGACCGCACAGGAAGCAGATGACGTCCGCGATGATATTGGCGACGATGACGTCGGCCATCTCGTCCGCCTTCTCCAGCAGATCGCCGTGCACCACGCGCACCTGATCGGAGAGACCATTTTTCACGGTATTCTCCGCCGCAACCTTCACAGCCAGCTCGTCCAGATCGATCGCCAGCACATCGCTTGAGCCCAGTTTCGCCGCTGCAAGGCCAAGAATGCCGCTGCCGCAGCCGACGTCGATGGTTTTGCAGCCCGGAGTCACGTACTTTTCCAGCTGCTCCATGCACATGAAGGTTGTCTCATGCGTGCCGGTACCAAACGCCATGCCCGGGTCAAGCTCCAGAACAAGATCGCCTTCCTTCTCCTCGTAGTTCTCCCAGCTCGGCTTGATCACGAGCTTTTCGCCCGCACGGAAGGGCTTATAGTATTTCTTCCAGTTCTCCGCCCAGTCCTGTTCCTGCACGCTCTGGTTTTCCAGCTCCAAACTGCCGATATCAAAGCCCATGTCGATGCGCTTGATTTCGGCGAGCTTCTCGCCCACCAGCAGCATGATCTCCTGTACGGAAGCGTCGTTCTTGAAATACGCCTTGACGAGCACATCCTCGCTCATCTTGGCGAGCACTTCCTCGTCAATCATATCCCACATGCCGTCTTCCTTCTTGGAAGAGGTCACATCGTATCGATCCTCAATCGACGTACCGACAGCGCCGGCGTTCATGAGCACTTCACTGACAATATCCGCGCCCATGGTCGTGGTATGCACAACAGTTTCAAGCC
>CAZACE010000341.1:0-2568 GCA_964483255.1 uncultured Oscillospiraceae bacterium | reverse complement strand
AACACACTGTCCTGTTCTTTTACAAGCAGATGCAGCGGCTTCCCGAGTAATTCCCCCATCATGCAAAAAGAGCGGAGATATCTCTCCGCCCTCGGATTCATTTCTTTACGCTTTCCTTCTTCTGATGCATACGCCCAGCAGCAAAAGCGCCCCCAGCGAGACAGCCTCCGCAATCCGCCACAGCACAGGCGGCATAAAGCGAATCGACACCACGCCCGAATACTGCGGCGCAATATTCACGGCGATGCAGTTGTTTTCCCCGCTGAGAATTTCCAGCTCACCACCCTCGCCGTCAAAAGCGCGATAGCCGTAATAGGCAAAGACCGGGAATGTAATCTGCGCTTCCTGCCCGGAATCGTTGCACACATGCGCGACAGCCACGTCGTTTTCCTTTTCATAGAATTCGACCTCAGCCTCACCCTGCGTCACGCGGCATTCGGAGCGTCTGATGATCTTTGCGTCGGTATCTTCCAGCAGATACAGGTCATCCGAAACTTCATAGGCGCTCTCTACATAGCTGGAATATATCGGCATCTGATCGATGTATTCCGAGTAAAAATCACCCGTTCCAAACACCATGCACCCCGCCAGCAGGGCCAAAAGTACCGGAAACATCTTGGGACTCGCCTTTTCAATCTGCCCCATGGCCAGCACCGTGCACAGCGTCAGAAGCGGCGTCGCAACGGCAATCCATCTCCACGGGAACTGAATCGAACGGATCACGTTGCCAAAGCGGCCCAAACTCTCCGCCATCTCATCCCACGGGAAGGCAGAAAGCGTCATCACCAGATTGATAGCCGCGACGATCAGCAGCGCATTCATCCATTTGAACGTAAAAGATTCTGTAAGATTCCATTTGCGGCGCTGATACATACAATACAGCACCACCGCAGCGCCGATCATCAGCGCAATACCGATGGTCTGCGGCAATTCGCCCCGCATATCTTTATTCACATAGCCAAACCCCTGCACCGAGAGGCCCAGCAGCTGAACAAGATACGTTCCCCGCTTCGCGATAAGCGGTTCGACCGTCTGAATGTTCACCCGCTGATTGATAAAGCAGTCCACAAATGGCACAAGAAACCACGCTGCCAGCAGCAAGCACAGCGCTGCCGCCTTCACAATCGCTGCAAGCCGTTCCTTTTTGAGCATGCGACGCAAAAAGAGCAGGCACAACAGCACCAGATCAAACGCCATCATCTCCGTACTCAGCACATGGCTGAGCACGATGCCCGTCATACCCAGGCTCAGCGGCAGCCAGTCGCGCGCGGCAGGCCGCTCCGCCTCACAGATGCGGTATATGCCCAGCAGCACCAGCGGCATGAACATCATCGCCGTATATTCGCCCATGGCGGCGCGGGCATAGATGTTGCAAAGGCGATACGTGCTCAGCGTATACAGTGCCGCGCCCAGCAGGCTCAGCACACGGTGCTTCGTCATGCCATGCATGCAGGCATATGCGATGACGCAGGTGAGCGCATTGATCATGAACGTATAAATCTGATAACAGGTCTGCAGCGGCACGGCGCAGCGATAGAGAATCGCCGGCAGATACAGCAGCAGATCGCCGTAATACAGCGAAAGCGGATAACTGTAGCCGTTGTTCACCGTCGTATGCATCCTGACCGGAAAAACACCGTTGCCCAGTTCCTCAGCCAACGACACAATCCGATAGAGATGGAACGGGAAATCGTGGCTTTCATAGATGAAATTCGTCAGATATGGCAGGCTTGCGGCAAGCGCAATGCCCGCCAGCGCCGCAGCCGTACCCGCCCAGGCAGGCAGCTGCGCGCCGCGGCTGAAAAACAGTCGATGCACAGCGCCCAGCAGCATGAGCAGCAGCGCAAGCGCGGCGACGCACACAAAGCGATAGCCGATGTTTTCCGATATCACAATGCGTTCGATGGTCAGCACAGCGCCGCCCTCATAGATCAGTACGCCTCCCACGTCTGTGCTTCGCCGCGCGAGCGGCGTCCAGACGCGGCCATGCACCGTGGTCAGCGTTTCGCTCAGCTCCACAGCCTCCATCTCGATTCTCTGATTGGAATCCAGCATGAACGTCGCGGTCTGCTGATAAAAATCCTTCGGTTCGCTCTTGTCTACGCGATAATCGATTCGGATATCATACGCGCCCGGACGCAGCGCATAGACGCCCGTAAATAACATGGCCGATTCCACCGCGCTGCCATCCGGCATGGTCGGTTCAAAAACCAGCACGTCGGCCTCGCAGCGCACATTGTCGGCCTCGCTAAAGTCCTGCGCGCCGATGACAAACGTATGTCCCGGCGTCACGGCAGCAAAAATCAGCAGCACAATCAGTAGCGCCAGCGCCGCCACCCATGTTTTCTTCATCGTAAATTCCCCTTTGGATTGTACATTCGTCAGTATAAAATGCATTATAGCATGCTGACCCGTTTCTTACAAGCCGACACAGCCTCTCCCGCTTCTGAACCATTTTGCAGAATAAATCTATTCAATGTTTGCAATACAATATTCTGCGCAATTTGCTGCAAAGAAAAACCGGAGCGCCGCCGCCCCGGTTATCCCTTATTTCTTTATGTTTCTGCC
>CAZACE010000340.1:0-2571 GCA_964483255.1 uncultured Oscillospiraceae bacterium | reverse complement strand
AGATCATGCCCGGCCGCCCGACCATCAGCGAACATCGCTTCCCCAAGGACGGTATTCCCTGCCCGCTTGCGAAGGATTCGCCGCTGTTTGACAAGCTCGCTTCAATGATCATCACCGCCGCCGAGCAGCAGACGATGAACTACTACATGAACCAGACAGGCTTTTACAAAAACGATCTGGGCCGCAGGCTCTATCAGGAAATCGCCATGATCGAGGAGCAGCACGTCACGCAGTACGAGGCGCTCATGGACGCCGGCTTGACATGGCTGGAATGCTTGCTCATGCACGAGTATGTAGAGTGCTATCTCTACTGGTCCTGCGCCGAGACAGAATGCGATCCCTATATCCGGCAAATCTGGCTGCGCAGCCTCGAGCAGGAGATTGCCCACCTGCACAAAGCCGCGCAGCTGCTGGAGCAATACGAAGGCAAGCATTTCCAGCAGGTAATCCCCAATCCGCAGTTCCCCGCGCCGCTTGTACTGGAGAGCAATATCCCCTATGTCCGCAGCGTGCTGACCACCGTGCAAAACACCTATAAGGACAAAAACCCCGTTCCCGTGCAGTCGCTGGAGAGCGGCGATCCGTTCTTTGGCTATCAGGAGATCACCCATGAGGACACCGTCAAGGTCGCCAGCCATCAGGTGATCGAACAGACGATCAACAAGAATGGGCGGGATTACCGCTTTGAAACCGCACCGCATCCCGTGCATGAGCTGCAAAGCCGCACGCAGGACAACACGAGAATCGGCCGGGATCCAAGCATTCCGGGGTATAATCAGATTTCCAATTAACGTGCGGCTGCCGACGGGGAACGTTGGGCTGCCGCCTGGGGATACGTTGGGCTGCCGCCCAAACCCCTTCTCCGCTTCGCGGCGGCTTTACGCTGCTTATGCAAAATGGAGCGCCATACGGCGCTCCTTTTATACGTTGTGTTATTTGAGGAAACCGCGCAGCTTCTTTTCCAGATCATAGCCCTGCATGTAGGCGTCCATGGCCTCGGCAACCTTCTTGCTATGGGCCACGGCCTCGACCACTGTGCGCGCGCCCGCAACCACATCGCCGGAGGCAAAAATGCCCGGGCGGGTCGTGCGGCCGTATTCATCGGCGACGAGCAGGCCGCGGCGATTGGCCTGCAGGCCCTCCGTCGTATTCACAAGACGCGAACGCGGCCCCTGACTGATGGAAATGATCGTGCTGTCCGCCTTATGCAGCACCCGCGTGCCCGGAACGGATTCCATCGTGCCGTCGCTGTAATAGGCGACGTCTTCGAATATGACGCCCTCATCCACGATTTCGACCGGTTTCTTATTATAGAAGAACTGCACGCCCTCCAGCACGGCGTAGTCAAACTCATGTCTGGAAGCAGCAACCTTGTCCGTCAGCGAGAAGCAATTCACATAACGCACGCCCTTGCGCAGCGCCGTGCGGCATACGTCCATGGCGGCATTGCCCGCGCCGATGACGTTGATGGTCTCGCCCAGGCGATAGCTGTCCGGATTGTTGAGATAGTTGATGCCAAAGTGTACGTTGCCCAACGTCTCGCCCTTGATGCGCAGCGTGTTGGGCTGCCACACGCCCGTGCCCACGAAAACAGACTTGTAGCCGTCGGCAAAGAGATCATCGATGGTGATCGCGCCGCCGATGGTCGTATTCGGACGCACCCTGATGTTCTTGAGCACCAGATGATGGTACTCAAAATCATCGAGCACAGACTTGGGCAGGCGGAAATCCGGGATGCCGTATCGCAGCACACCGCCGATCTTGTCCTTGCCCTCGAAGATCGTGACCTGATAGCCCCTGCGCGCAAGGATCACCGCAATGGTCAGGCCCGCCGGGCCGGAGCCGATGATCGCCACGCGCATGCCGTTGCTCGGCGCGGGGCCTTGATTCATCTTGTGCGAATAGGTGCTGGAAATATAGTTCTCAATGGAAGAGAAATGCACCGGCGCGCCCTTACGCGCCATCACGCAGTGTCCCTCACACTGATTCTCATGATTGCAGACCATCGGACAGATCGACGTCAGCGGGTTATTTTCAAAGAGCATGCGGCCGGCTTCGTCAAGCTTGCCCGCGAGCATCAGCTGGATGACATTGGGAATCGGCGTGTGAATCGGGCAGCCGCGCTGGCACATCGGGTTCTTGCAATTGAGACAGCGGCGGGCTTCCTCCAGAATATGAACAGGCATATCAGTTTCCTTTCCATGTTAATTCGTTCACAATATTTCCTCTATTATACCCTATAAACGCGCCGGAATAAAGAGAAAATTTATGTCAGATCAGCGCCGAGCAATTGACCACGGCAAAACAAATTAGCACTCTCGCCTTGAGAGTGCTAATTTTGTATTGACATTCCCTGACATTCGCGCTACAATACGCATTGGTTACCGAAAAAATCTGACTTTTCAGGAGGTTTACGATATGAATCCGATTCAGGGCAGCGTATCCATCGATGCGCAGAATATCATGCCGATCATCAAGAAGTGGCTCTATTCCGACAAGGATATCTTCATCCGCGAGGTCGTTTCCAACGCCTGCGACGCGATCACTAAGCTGCGCATGGTCGATTACAAG
>CAZACE010000339.1:0-2576 GCA_964483255.1 uncultured Oscillospiraceae bacterium | reverse complement strand
GGCAAGTAGAAGAAAATACACTGTTTTCCATCCGCGGAAAAGGGCGAATCCGTCTGGTTTCTGTCGATGGTATGACCAGGAAACAGCGTATTGGGATTACATTTTTCCGATACGAATGAATTTATAAGTTTTTGCTTTGAAAGGAGCTCTTTCCATGGCTATCACTCTGGATACGATCGTCAATAAGGTTTTTAAGGTCGTCAAGAACGGTTACGACAACAACGAAGTCGAGGCTTTCCTCGATGAGATTCTTGAGGAGATGGAAAACCGCGAGGCTGAAACCGAAAAGCTGAAGGAGCAGGTGGCTGCGCTTACCGCTGAGCTTGAGCAGGCGAAGTCTCAGGCTGCCGCCCGTCCTGCGCAGGCTGTTGCTGCCGCGCCGGCTGCGAAGCCGCGCATGACCGAGAGCTACGAGCTTGTGCTTTCTAAGGCGCAGGGCATGTACGAAGAGATCGTCGCTGAAGCCGACGCCCGCGCTGCCGAGATCGTCAGCAAGGCCAACGAAGAGGCTGCTTCCATCCGCGTGAATGCTGAGAATCAGATTTCTGATCTGACTGAAAAGCTTTCTGCGCTTCGCAAGCAGACTGCCGATTACTATGCTTCCGTGAAGAGGGCTGTGGATGCACAGGCTGCTTCCATGGATCAGCTCAAGAAGCTGCTGTAATGGCCATACAGGCAGGGGAATCCCTGCCTTTTCTTTTTGTATGGTCTCAGGATAATCCTGTTGCTTTTCCAGCATGATAGCTTTGGAGAGTGATGGGCATGAATCCTTTCGATTCTGAGCGCATAGAGCGCAGGCTCGAGCATCTGGCGCGGCGCATTGAATATATGCATCTGGATGCATTTTTGCGATATGTGCACGATTGGCGAAGACGGCTGCTATTTGATTTTCTCAGCGGAATTGCGCGAGGCGTGGGATTCTCAATCGGATTCTCTGTGCTTGGTGCGCTGCTGCTGTATTTGCTGCGCAATATGGCGCTGAGCAATCTGCCGGTGATTGGTCAGTTTGTTGCACAGTTGGTTCGGATTGTAGAGAGTAATCTGGGAACAAGATGATGAAATACGGATTATTTGCATTGCTTATCGCCGCAGCGGATCAGCTGATCAAGGCGTATGTCAGAGAAATCCCTGTCGGAGAGACAGTCTTTGAAATCTCAGGGGTTGTTTCGCTGACGCATTGCGTCAATACAGGCGCCGCTTTCAGTATCCTGGCGGGGCACACGTTTTTGCTTGCGGCTTTTTCGTTAACGCTTCTTGTGGCAGTATGGATCTATGCGGCTACGCGAATGAATCTTACTGTGCCTGCGAGGATAGCAATCGCATGCATGATTGGCGGAGGCCTGGGCAATCTGCTTGATCGGTTATTTCGCTTCGGCGTGACGGATTATATCCGTTTGCAGTTCATCGACTTCCCAGTGTTTAATCTGGCGGATATCGCAATCACCGGCTCTATCGCTGTGCTGCTGATTCTGCTTGCGACGGATACACTGGAAAAGCCCTCGGAGGATAAATATGGATCAGAGAATTGAACTGATTGTTGAGGAGTGTAAAAGCGGTATGCGCATTGATGCGTATCTTAGCGCCAATACAGAATTCTCGCGTTCCCGCATTGCTGATTTGATGAGTGAAGGGACTGTTTGCATAAACGGTAAGGCGATTATAAAGCCTTCTTATAAGGTTTCTGTCGGACAGCATATTGCGCTGTCCATCCCCGAGGTCAAGTCTGTCGATATCGTACCTCAGAATATCCCGATTGATATCCTGTATCAGGATGCAGATGTCGTGATCGTCAACAAACCCTGCGGCATGGTGGTGCATCCGGCGGCCGGAAATGAGGATGGCACGTTGGTCAATGCGCTGCTTTATCATGTTCGTGATCTTTCGGGCATCGGCGGCGAGATGCGTCCGGGTATCGTACATCGCCTGGATAAGGATACTTCCGGTTTGATTCTGATTGCGAAAAATGACAGAGCGCACACGGTGCTCAGTGAGCAGTTCAAAGAGCGCTCGATGGAAAAGCATTATCGGGCTGTCGCCTTTGGCAATTTTCGGGAAGAAAATGGCTTGATTGACGCGCCGATTGCCAGGCATCCTGTTGATCGCAAGAAGATGGCCGTTGTGCCTGACGGAAAGCCGTCGCAGACGGAGTGGAAGGTTCTGGAAAGGCTCAGAAGCGCTACCTATCTGGATGTGCATCTGCTCACGGGCAGAACGCATCAGATTCGCGTCCATATGAATTCTATTGGGCATTCGCTCCTTGGCGATCCGATTTATGCGCCCAATATCAAAACCAGTGTACACATTCCCAGACTGATGCTCCATGCCTACAGCCTGGCATTTACGCACCCAACCACGCTTAAAAGAATGGAATACGCTGCGCCGATTCCTAAAGAATTTGAAATGACGCTTGAAAAGCTCAGATAAGCGACAAATTAGACTGCCGGATGTGCAGTCTTTCTTTTATTGCCAGCATGTTTTTTGTGCTGCTGCAGAAGATAGAGCAGGCTTGTTGGGCAGAAAGAGGGATGCTGGATTTGATCAGAATGAGTGCACTGCGCAATGTTCCGGTTGTTTTG
>CAZACE010000338.1:0-2582 GCA_964483255.1 uncultured Oscillospiraceae bacterium | reverse complement strand
CGGCACGCGCGGCAGCGGTGCGATATTCTTCTCGGGCTGCGGACTCAAGTGCATCTTCTGTCAGAACGAGGCAATCAGCCACGGCGGCGAGGGCGAATATGTGACGCCGAAGCGGCTTTCGGAGATCTTCCGTGAGCTGGAAGAAAGTCGGGCGCACAACATCAACCTGGTCACGGCGGCGCAGTTTGTGCCCGCGGTGATCGAGGCGCTTGAGATTTACAGGCCGAAGATTCCGATTGTATACAATTCCAGCGGATATGAGCGCGTGGAAACGCTCAGGATGCTGGAAGGCTATGTGGATATTTATTTGCCGGATTTCAAGTACATCGATCCTGCAATGGCGAAGCTGCTCTCCGGCGCTGCGGATTATCCCGAGGTCGCGATGGCGGCGATTGCGGAAATGCTCAGGCAGACGGGAGCGGCCGTTTACGACGAGAACGGCATGATGCTGCGCGGCACGCAGATCCGGCATCTGGTTTTGCCGGGGCTGACAGGCGACAGCATGAAGATTTTAAGCGTGATTGCGGATGAATTCCCGGGCGCTGCGGTGAGCCTGATGGGGCAGTACGTGCCCTTCGGTAAGGCGCTTGCGATGCCGGGAATGAACCGCAGGCTGAAAAAGAAGGAATATGCGCGCGTGCTTGCGCATATGGAGATGATCGGCCTTCCGGGCTATCGCCAGGAACTGGAATCCGCGAGCGAGGCCTTTGTGCCGGCGTTCGATGGTACGGGAGTGTAGTCGCCTGCGGGTGGAACCTCATCCGTCGCTCCTTCGGACCGACGCCTTCCCCATGGGGAAGGCAGAATTACTGCAAAGCGTTTAACAAAATAAGCCTTTCCCTTTGGGGAAGGTGGATCGCCGCAGGCGAGACGGATGCGGTCTTTTGCTGCGGTGGGATGAAATAAAACGCATCTGTTCATAAGACGACATAAAGGAGAGTTTTGCCGTATGTTTTCTGCTTCCAAGGGCATTTACGAGAGCCAGGGCTACGAGATTGTGATTCTCTCCGGCGCGGGTCATGAGGTGCGCATTCTGCCCGTCAACGGCTTCAATATGTACTATTGGACCTACGAAGGCAAGGAAATCTTCATGGAGCCGGCGGATATCACCATCTTCGGCACCAAGTACGGCAACCCGATCCTCTTCCCCACGCCCAACCGCGTGAAAAACGCGACCTACACCTGGGCGGGCAAGACCTATACCATGAAAAAGCGCGGCGAGCCTGTGCTCATCCACGGCCTGGTCAAGGACGAACCCTTTACCGTCACCGAGCTTTCCGCTGATGAAACCTCCGCTCGCTGCACCGCGAAGATCGCAATTTGCAAGGAAGGCGACGTCTTCGAGGGCTGGCCGTGGAACTGTGCGCTGTATGTCACCTACATCCTGGACAAGGACGGCGTGCACATGGATGTGAGGGCCGTCAATGAAGACGAAACCGACATGCCCTTCGGCTTCGCCGTTCATCCGTATTTCTCCAAGCGTGGCGACGCGAACAACTGCTTCATCAAGGTGCCCGTAAAGCGCTACTACGAAGCGGACGAAAACATGATTCCCACCGGCCGGATTCTTCCGGCAGACGAGGGCAAGGTCATCCATGATGATTTCCACAGCGTCGAGAGCCTGTATCTGGATACGGTTTTCCGCGGCATGAACGCCGACAGAGAGGCGCAGATCCGCTATGACGACGTAATCGTGCACATCTGCGGCTCGGACTGCTTCCGCAACGCCGTCGTCTTCACCCCGCACAACCGCAACGGCTTCTGCATTGAGCCGCAGACCTGTGCGACCAACTTCATCAATATGCATGGTCAGGGTCTAATTGACGAGAGCGGTCTGATGGTGCTGCCCGCAGGCAAGGAATTCACTTGTCAGGTGCATATGACTGTCACCAAACGATAAAACCATTCCATAAGGCAATTCCCCATCCCGGCGAGGATGGGCAGCAATACAAAATAACAATGAGGAGGACTATCCCCCATGATCAGAAAGACGAAGATCGTTTGTACCTTGGGCCCGGCGAGCGATACCGACGAAATGGTCGGCAAGCTGATGGACGCGGGCATGAACGTCTGCCGCCTGAATATGTCCCATGGTTCCTACGAGGAGCAGGGAGAGCGCATTGCGCGCATCAAGCGCCTGCGCGCGGAGAAGAACATCCCGGTCGCGATCCTGCTGGATACCAAGGGTCCGGAAGTACGCACCAAGACGCTGGCCGAGGGCAAGGTGACCCTGGAGGCCGGTCAGGAATTTGTGCTCACCAGCCGCGAGGTCGAGGGCAACGAACATGAGGTCTCCATCACCTATCCGAAGATGGTCGAGCTGGTGAAGCCCGGCAACCGCATCCTCATCGACGACGGCCTGCTGGCGATGAACGTCGTGCGCGTGGAGAACGACACCGACGTTGTCTGCTGCGTGATCAACGGCGGCGTGCTCGGCGGCCGCAAGGGCATTTCTGTGCCGGACGTCGATCTGCAGATGCCCAACATCGGCGAGAAGGATCGCGCGGATATCCTCTTTGGCATTGAACAGGGCATCGACCTGATTGCGGCGTCCTTCGTCTGCCGCGCCAGCGATGTGCTCA
>CAZACE010000337.1:0-2589 GCA_964483255.1 uncultured Oscillospiraceae bacterium | reverse complement strand
ACGATGATGTTGGCGAAGAAGGACATCTTGCCCATCTGATCCATCTTGAAGCCGTACTTCTCAAACACCGGGACGAAGTCGCCGGTCGCGCCCATCTGGTTGGAGGTGTTGAAGACCTCGTAGCCCGGGGCATACTTGGCGAGCAGCTCCTTGTTGTAGCACCAGCCGCCGGTGGCGATGATGGTATGCTTGGCGTTGATGGTGTAGGTTTCGTTCTGGTTGTTGGTGACGATCACGCCCTTGCAGACGCCGTCTTCCATGACCAGATCCATGCCCTTGGTGCCGGTGCGCACGTCGACGCCGAAACCAAAGACGGCGTTCTCCAGGCCTTCCTGGATGGCTTCGCCGGCATAGCGGTCGGCCTCGGCCATGTGGTTGGTGCCGCCGTAGTTGTAGTTGAGCTCAACGCCGATGCCGCGCAGCCATGCGTCGATATTGTTCTCTTCCTCGGCCCAGACAGCGATGCGCTCGGCGGTTTCGCCGGACTGCGCTTTGTCCTCGATGAAGTTGGCAATCTGGTTGACGATGTAGCGCTCAGTGCCGGCGGCGTGCTGGGCCTGGGTGTTGATCATGTCGAAGAAGTTCATGTCGAACTTGCCGTTGCCGGAGAGGATGTCCAGCTTCTCGACGATGATGACGTTGGCGTCGGCATTCACCTGCTTGGCGCCGATCGCAGCAGCCAGACCCGCCGGGCCGCCGCCAACGATGACGATGTCGCAGGTTTCCGCAGCGCGCTCGGTCGCCGGCTTCTCCGCATTCTGCATGGAAACGGCCGGAGCCTCGAGGCCGGCCTGCTTCATCGCATCAGCGACGGCAGCCTTCACGGCGTAGGAAGAGAAGGTGGCAGCGGAAACGCTGTCCACATCTGCGGTGTTCGCGGCGAGGATGCGCTCGCGGATAACCGGGAACGCGCGGTCGATCACGACGTTGGTCTCGTGATTTTCAGTGAGGATCACGTCCTTGATGATGCCATCTTCGATGACGACATCAACCTTCAGCTCGCCGCCGTAGGCATTGGCGCTGGCAGAGTAGGTCTCGGCCATGGCCACGGAGCCCAGCAGCAGGCAGAGGCAGGTCAGCAGGCTGACGAGCTTGAGCATGTTGTTCATGGGGAATATCTCCTTCTTATTTCTCTGTTCCCGGTCTGTGCCGGGACCGAAATGCTTAATTCGTCAAAAAATGCGCAATTCCTTCCGGAAGTGCGCATTTTATTTGGCTTTATATATTCAAAAAGAATATGGAATCTATAAACAAATGATTATATCTTAACAAAATGCGGCGTTAGTCCGTCAGCTCGGCATATTTTGCGCCTGTGAGCAGCACGAGATCATCCGGGGCAAGCTCCGCCTGCACGCCGATTTTACCGGCGGAGACGCAGATGGAATCAAAGAGCTGTGCGGTCTCATCGATAAACGTGGGAAAGGCCTTTTTCATGCCGATGGGGCTGCAGCCGCCATGGATATAGCCTGTCGTGGGCAGGAGGATCTTCTGGGGAATCATCTCTATCGCCTTTTCGCCGCAGGCGGAGGCGGCGCGCTTGAGGTTGAGCGTCGCGCCGACGGGAATGACGAAGACATAGAACGCGCGGCTTTTGCCCTGGGTGACGAGCGTTTTGAAAACGCTTTGCGGATCCTGACCGAGCTGGCTGGCCACGGACAGGCCATCGATGCCCTTATCGGGATCATAATAATGGACGCGGTGCGCGATTCCTGCCTTTTCCAGAATGCGCATGACGTTGGTTTTGACTGCTTCGGCCATGGGAAAACCTGCCTTTCGTTGGTGAAACCATTGTATCACAGAAATATAAAACAAGGAAAGAATGATCGTGATTTTGTTGAAACTGCATTGAATAGATGCCGGAAACATGGTATACTATCATCAATATAATGTGTTCGTATAAGTCGTCATGGACTGCAGAAGGAAGGTATACCGATATGATTCATCACAATCCGCTCATCAGCGACAAGCCGACAAAGAAGTTTATCACCATGGGCGAAATCATGCTGCGCCTGACCCCGCCCAATTACGAAAAGCTGCGCATGGCCTCCAGCTTTGAGGCCAGCTACGGCGGCAGCGAAGCGAACATCGCGCTTGCGCTGGCAAACCTGGGCATCGATTCCACGTTCTTCTCCGTCGTGCCTGGCAACTCCATCGGCAAGAGCGCCATCCGCATGCTGCGCTCCAACGATGTGCACTGTACGCCGGTGATCCTCTCTACCCCGGAGGAGACCCCAAGCCATCGCTTGGGTACCTATTATCTGGAGACTGGCTACGGCATCCGTCCCAGCAAGGTCATCTACGACCGCAAGCACAGCGCGCTTTCCGAGTATGACTTCAAGGATTTCGATTTCCACAAGCTGCTCGAAGGCTTTGACTGGTTGCATCTCTCCGGCATCACCCCGGCCATTGGCGGCAACTGCCCGGAGGTCATCATGACCATGCTCAAAACCGCCAAGGAAATGGGCCTGACGGTTTCGTTTGACGGCAACTTCCGATCCAAGCTCTGGACCTGGGAGCAGGCGCGCGATTGCTGCACGATGTGCCTGCCATATGTTGACTTGGTGCTGGGCAGCGAGCCGTATCACCTGT